>CAZAST010000018.1:0-5632 GCA_964487805.1 uncultured Syntrophaceae bacterium | reverse complement strand
TTCCCTATCCTGTTATGTTCATTGGTGATATCCATAATCAATCCAGGTTCCTTCCGGCGGCGGGAAACGGCCTCTTCCCTTTCCCCCCGACGCTGATGCATCATTTCCATGTTGCTGTACGCCTCAGAATAATCGGGCTGTATGTCCAGGGCCTGCCGGTAACACAACAGGGCTCCGTCGAAGTCACCCCGCTCCCTGCACGCGTTTCCCATGTTGCAGGCGGCCTCGGCATATCCCGGCTGCAGATCGAGGGCTTTCTCGAAACAGGAAAAGGCCTCATCGAATCTCCCTGATCTCTCGCAGGCGATCCCCATCAGATTGTGCGTTTCGGCGTTTTCCGGGGCGATCTTCAGGGCCTTCTCATAACAGGAAAGGGCGGCGGCGAAGTCCCCGCGCTCACTGTAGATCATTCCCATGCCGCAGAGCGCTTCCACATGATAGGGCCTCAGATCCACCGCTTTCCGGTAGCATAAGAGAGCTTCATCCAGCCGCCCTGTTTCTCTCAGCACAGCGCCCAGGTCGGCGTGCCCCTCGAACATCCCCGGATTCAAACGGACGCTCCTCCGATAGCACGCGGCCGCTTTATCCAACCGGTTTTGGGCCCGGTACGCGTTCCCCATATTGTAGTGAGCCTGAAACAGGGAGGGCTCGATCCGAATGGCCCGTTGATAGCATACGATCGCCTTATCGTAGGCTCCCTGAGCCTGGAGGGCATTTCCCATATTGTAGTGGGCCTGAAAATACGCCGGGTTGATACGGAGGGCTTTCCGGCAGCAGGAAACAGCCTCTTCATACGCCCTCTGATCGTGGAACACGCTGCTCATGTTGTAATACGCCTCGGCGTACGCGGGATCGAGTTGAACAGCCCGCTGATAGCAGGAAATCGCTTCGCCGAACTTCCCCCGCGCCTTGAACGCAGCCCCGAGGTTGTTGAAATACACGGGGCAGTCGGGATCGCTCTGGATGGCCCGCTGTATGAGATCGTCCGCCCGGTCATACTCCCCCCGCTGGAGGAAAATCACGCCGAGGAGATGCAGTGCGCCCGCGTGATTCGGGTTCATTTCCAGAATCCGCGTATACATGGCTTCGGCCTCCTGCAACCGGCCTGTCTGGTGCAACTCTGCACCCCGCTGCAGTTCGCCCTCACTGTTCAATGGAAGGTCGCGAGCCTTGCGTTCCTGATTCACGGTGCCTGGATGGAATATCTTCTTTTTCCTGGTACGATTCATCGCTCCACCATCCTTTTTATCACCGGTCATTTCCCGCAATGGATGACCGGCGTGCAATTCCACCCCATGGTAGAGTGGGGAAATGTCGCTCGATTCCCTGTCTTATGATTTCAGGTTCCCGAACCGAGCGGCGTGTGGCCCCATGAAGAGCGGCCATCACATCCTCCGCTGCAATCGCCTCGAAACAGGGACTCACCATATGGGCAGCATATCCTGTCTCGGCGCACCCGCGATGCGTCTCGAGACAGGGACCGTGGCACATCTTCCCCCGGAAATCCGCCCTCACCGGGACAATGGAAGGGTAGCCGGCGACGTGAGTCTCCGGCGGGAACGGTCCGAAGAGGGCCACCCCGGGAACCCCCAGGGCTCCCGCGGCATGCACAATCCCCGTATCCACCGAGACAAAAGCGTCGACCAGCGACAGGGCTGCCACCGTGTCATGGTAATCGTGGATCAGATGGGAGAGGTTCATAATCGGCGCGTCCAAAGCCTCAATTTCTCCCTGCATGATCCCGGCTGCGGCCCTATCCTTCAGCAAAAGAGCCTGGTAGGTCCCCCGCACTCGGTCCGCGACCCGGGCCAGCAGGGCTGCCGGAGCATTCTTGTGAGGAAACCGGGACCGCCAGTTAACGCAGAGCAGCTTGTTGCCGGTTGTCCGGCGGATCTGCTCAAAGACCGGCCTGATCTTCGATACGCGCAGGGGATCGGGTTGAATTGAGGGGGGAGTGACCCGCCCCTCTTCCGGATCGATATGGAGGACTTCGAGGCACAGATCGCACATGGAGCGCGTGGCGGTCCGCTGGTGATTGATCGGCAGCAGATTAACCAGAACGTCAAAGGAACCAAGCTGCGCCAGTGTCAGGATATTGGGGATCACTCGTTCCACATACTCAGCGTCAGGATAGGGGAAATTCCTGATCCAGTTGCACCCCAGGGTGATCCTGGGCGCGGGTCCCGCGGACGCCGTCATCCGGTAGAGGGCACGTAATGCAGGCTGGATAAGGATTATATCCCCCCAGCCGTTCAGCATCAGAATCAGGACCTTTGCGTTGCGCAGGTTCTGGGTCCCGTCATAAATCTCCGGGAGGGACATACCGTCGGGTATAGGGATTGTGTCAAAGAGAGAGATGGCGGAAACTTCCGCCATGCGGTTCTGCTGTGCCTGGATCCGGGGAAGGATCAGGATATGATCGGCATCGATCCGGTGTGAGTGTGACGGTTCAAAGCGTGTCACGTATCCGTCCGTGTTGAAATTCAACGGGATGGATGTCGTAAGAAAACATATGCCGGGCATTGTCAGATCCATAACAGCGCAGCCACGTTTGTCGCGTCTCTCCCCTGAGGGGACACCGCAAAATAGGGAACTCCACCTTGTATGCCGGGAAGGGGACAATCAATCTTCATATTCAGCCCTGTAACCCGGAAACAGGGACCTAGAGATAGTCGCCCCTGTTGAACTTGATCGTCTCAACCGTCGCGCTGACAACAGCCCTGTTCAGGATATCCTTCAATCCGTCCCCCTCCGGGAGCGAATCAAGAAGAGGCGTAATCCTGGCTGTCTCATTCTCCATGGTGGACACGAGGGAAGAAAAATCCTTCAGGCTCGATCCCCCATCGCCCAACTTGTTGTTATACGCTTCAAGAAGATCGAGAAATTCCTCCACCCGTTTGATATCCTCTTTCGGATCCACGGTCTGAATGGGATCAAAGGATATGGTCGGTATGCTCTGTACCGGGGGCAGTCTCATGGCGCCTTCCTCCGACTTTGATGATGTCGAAACAGCCTGTTCGAGGATGTCCCGGAATTCACTTCCCGCGGGTCCCCGGCCTGCGCCGGTCTTCTGCCGTTCGGTTCCCGCTGAAATATTGTGCGGAAGTATCTTCATGTCACTCCATCCTTTCTCTCTGTGATTATGGTTTTATCCCCGTTCCATATCTGAGGCGGGAAAACTTTACAGGTCTATCGGCAAAGATTGCATCCTACTCAAGGATATCGCCCATCCTCCTTCTGCCACTTTTTCCGCCCGCTCTTCGAATCCTTCAGCGGCTATCCCCGCCGAAGAGATTTCCTATTCCATTGAAAATATTGAATTACATTCCATCTTCTTTCATCCGCCCGGCCGCACCTGATGAGCCGCCGGGCGTGACACCGGCTCCCCGCCGCTGAACGGTTTTGTGGTATGGAAAGCACAGAATGTGCCATGATCCGCTGACGGTCATCCCGGTCAAAAAAAGTATCACCGCGGTGGCACACTATTTGATAGAGTCACCTGAGAGTATAAGTATCATTCTCAAGGGGAGGCGGTTATGAAAATTCCCTCCGGGGACGGCGTTCGACTGCTGCGCCACGATATCACTGCCGTCGGCGAACGATATACGACAAATGATCCGGGACGCGTCCTGAGTTTCGCCGGGGTCCTGAGCGATATCGAGCAGACCGGGTGTAAAGAGCTTGAAGCCGTTCTCGCGAAAGACGTTCTTGAAGCCATGATCCGGATGATCGAGGAGCAGGTTCAAGATCACCGTATCCTCTCTCTCCGGGAGCGCTCCGGGGGATGGCCGGGCGCGGGATTATGGGGGACTGCTCTGCGACATGCGTGTGACGTGTCGCCGTCAATAAATCGACACAGGGAAGACGCAACCGGATATGGGACGGCATACGCGGACCGGTTCAATCGCCTTATCGATTACTCTTCCCGGAAACACGGCGTGGACGCGGGGCTTATACGGGCGGTTATCCGGGCCGAGAGCGGCTTTGATCCTCAAGCCACCTCTTCCAAGGGAGCCATGGGTCTGATGCAGCTTATGCCTGAAACGGCGCGGGATCTCGGCGTTGATGATCCTTACGACCCTGTCCAGAATGTCATGGCCGGGACCAGGTATCTGAAGACGCTTCTTCATCGATACGACGGTGACACGAATACGGCGTTGGCCGCCTATAACTGGGGAATGGGAAACGTGGAGAGAAACCACGGCCGGCTGCCCGAGGAAACGAAGACCTACATCTCTCGCGTTACGCGATACCGCGATGAAGCGATGGTGTAACGGGAGGCGACGCTTTCATCCACCGCATGAAGCCCGCCGATACCGACTCCAGACCATCGAGGATGTCCTGAAAAGGGGTTTCATGCCTGTTGACTGCTCCCCCTCTCTCATATATATTTACGAACAGTGAAAGGGTGGTCAGGCAACATCCCCAAGGCGATTCTTGGCCGGAAGAGCCTCTTGGAACGGGCGGCTGCGGCGATTTCGAACGGAATTCGGGGAACTCAGAACGGAAAGACAGGATGTGAGATGAAAAAAAACAGAATTCTCATCTTGGATGATGATCACACCTTCAGTCAGATCCTCTCTGATATGCTCACGGAAAACGGCTATGAAACCATCAGGGCGACTACCGCCGCCGAAGCCACCGCCGCTGTCCGGGAAGAAACGGCCGACATCTCCGTGGCGTTGATCGATCTCAGGCTCGAAGACGCCTTCGGTCTCGATGTCATGAAAGAGGTCAAGGATGTCTCTCCCCACACGGAGTGCATCATACTCACCGGCCACGCATCGCAGGAAACGGTCATCAAGGCGATGGACCTGGGCGCCTACAGCTATGTGCAGAAATCACATGAGCTGGAGTCGATGCTGCTGACCATCCGCCGGGCCTGCGACAAACGGAGCGCCGAACTGGCCCTCCGCGAATCGGAGGAACAGTACCGTTCCCTGGCGTCAACCTCCGACTCCATGTACCTGGTGGACCGGGAATGCCACTACCTCTTCATGAACGAGGGGTACCGGGCAAGGCGCGGCGTGGCGCTGGAAGAGATTATCGGAAGAACATACGGGGAGTTTCACTCGAAGGAACAGACAGAGGCATTCGCCCTGAAGGTGGCGACCGTATTCGAGACGGGATCGCCGATTCAGTACGAAAGCAGCGCCGGAGACGGCGAGTTTTTCCTCAAGACCCTGAGTCCCGTTACCGATCACAACGGACGGACCCGTGCCGTCACCACAGTCTCAAAGAACATCAGCGCACAGAAGTGGGTAGAAGAGGCGCTGCGCGAAAGCGAGGTCCGCTACCGGAGCGTCTTCGAGGGAACCAACACGGCCACCCTGATTGTCGAAGAGAACGATATCATCTCCATGGTGAACACCGCCTTCGAGAAATCGAGCGGGTATTCGAAGAAGGAAGTGGAAGGCCGGATGAGATGGACGGATTTCGCGATCCCCCAAGAAAAAGACATGCTGAAGGAGTATCATAAAAAAAGAACGCTGGGGGAACGTGACATTCCGGGGGAATATGAGGTTTCCGTTATCAATAAGAAGGGGGACGTCAGGGAGGTCCTTTTAACGGTGGGGGTTATCCCCGGGACGAAACGGTGCGTCTGCTCCCTCGTGGATATCACCGAGATCAA
>CAZAST010000017.1:0-19854 GCA_964487805.1 uncultured Syntrophaceae bacterium | reverse complement strand
TACGGCAATCTTGACTATCCGCAGGATCTCTTCATAGCGCAGGATATCATCATGTCCCATAAAGGATACGCCTTCCTTCGGCATGCAGTACACGCAACGCAGGTTGCACCTGTCCGTGATCGATATCCTCAGGTAGTTGATCTCTCTGTTATGCTTGTCTATCATATGTGCTATCCATGGCGGGGACCGCCGAAGGCCCTTTGCGCCTTACAAAGCCTGCGTGTCCGGCACGGGTAAAACAGGCAGGTCCTTTCTAACACAATCGGTTGTGCATAACAAGATATCTGCGGCGCCGGGATCAGCCTTCCTTCCCGGCGACAGATTTCCGCAGAATAGAGTGATTTTCTGGATCCAGTTCAGTGCAAGATGGTCTTTACGGGGCACCTTATCAGCTTGGCGAAGGTGCGACGGCAGACAGTGGGATTCACACCCTCATCCTGCTCGACAGTCGGGCGTTTTCGGGAAATATCCTTGCCTTGACGGGGCCGGTTCCTCCGACAGATTTTTGACACCTTCGTCTCGCGTGATCCGCATCACAGAGTATCATCCTGTTCATCCGCACAGGTGGAACAAATCCTTTGCCCCTCTACATCCGTGACCCCTGCTTGGTGAGGAAGGCCGGGGGATCGGATTCTCTGAAGCAACAACAATGCAGTACCTCCCGTCTGATTCGTTTATTTTGCTAAACTTTGTAACGAAAACACCGATACCTAATCTGTTGATGCAACCAATATACTATTGCCGGAGGGTGCCTCCGGGACGAACGGGTGAAGCAAGGCAGGAGTTGCTCACAAAAAAAGAAGTGTCACCCAAGAAAGGAGAAGAAATGGCTGACTGTGAACTTTTGAAGGGGTGTCTGTTTTTCAACGACAAGATGTCCATCGAGAGCGGGCTGGGGGCAATGTACAAGAAGAATTTCTGCCAGTCCGACAACTCGAAATGCGCCCGGTATATGGTCGCGAAGGCAATGGGAAGGGAAAAGGTTCCCACGAGTCTTTACCCGAATATGACTGACAGGGCCAAAGAAATAATCACGCAGGGGTAACTTGATAACAAGCAGCGAGAGAGACCGGCCAAGTCCGTCGCTGCCTCACCGGAAGTTCTCGTGCTTCTCACGGCTGAAATACGAGAGAGATAGTACCAAGCCGTCGGTGGATCCAGACATGACAAAATATCCATTCCCGTCGTCGATCGGTTGGAAAATCTGGTTTTCCGGGGCCATGATTCTTGCATATCTCTTCCTCAGTGAGGCGGTAAGCACCTCTCAGACCTTTGGAATGGTGCTTATATTTACCGCCGTCATCATAGCATCGAGGAAGAGAACAAAAGCACGGCGCTGACTGCTTCGGCGTCTCTGCAAGATGCCTTCTTTTTTCTCGGGCGATCATCGTGGGGAGGTGCCACTGTGCACACCCCTCTGACCGGGGATCTCCCCGCCTGAACAAACCTCGGCCGGGAACGGATTGACCCGATTCATCGAGCAGTTCTTGGCTGATCTCGGTCAGTCTCAGCATCGCCTTTATTGGTTTCGCCATCCAGAATGTATTTTCTGATTCCCTGTACTATCTATCACCTGCCTGGACCGTTTGCATGCCGGGGCAGGAGAGTATCCGCAGGTTCCGCTGCCGGCCCTGAGCGCTCGCCTGCCCGGCTTGAGCTGGTATACCTACGCCGCACCAATTCATAAATCTTGGAGGTCTCTCTGTATGACACGCAGAAAACGAATAAGCGTGGCCGGGGGTTCAGCCGCCGGTCCCAAGACCGCCGCCAAGGCGCGAATGCTGGACTATCATGCCGATATCGTTATCCTGCAGAAGGATTCCGACCTGCCCATGGCCTCCTGCTTGACATCCCCTTGGCACGAGGGTCTCTCCCTGTAGTCGATTCAGTATTGACTGGGAAGATAACTTGTCCCAGTCCCTTGACTTTTTAAGTATTTCGTGTAATGATAATTTGATTCAGAGTATTTATATATGGTGATTGTTAGTGATGAGTGAAAGGGAATACAGGAGATCGAACCACTTGGATGTTCATATCTCGCATTCACCTGCCTTTGCCTTTGAGAAAATGGTGGCGATGATGGAGGTGACAGGCTAACCCCCACGTCTGACGATCCGTAGCCGGGCACTCCCTCAGGGTGCTCAAGAGATTTTCGGAAAAGGGATCACATTTTTTCATGTATGGCAGCGGCTCACCGTGATTTGCTCCCAATAGTTACAAGCTAACATTTCAGAAACAAACTCATGAATCTCATTGCCACGAGGAGAACGCAGAGATATGGCTGAAAAAATCATCGTTGAAGATCTGTTCAAGATCTTTGGAGACCACCCCGAAAAAGCGTTGAAGCTCTACCGGGAGGGATTCTCCAAAGACGATATAATGGAAAAGACCCACCAGACGATCGGGGTAGCCGATGTCTCTTTTACGGTCAATGAAGGGGAGATTCTGGTGGTTATGGGTCTTTCCGGTAGCGGAAAGTCGACCCTTGTCCGCTGCATCAACCGGTTAATCGAGCCTTCGTATGGAACGATCACTCTTGACGGTATCGATGTCACGTCTCTCTCCAGCGAGGATCTCCGCAAACTGCGGCAGGAGCGTTTCGGGATGGTATTCCAGCATTTTGCCCTTTTCCCCCGCAGGACCGTGATAAAGAATGTGGAGTATGGACTGGAAATCCAGAAGGTTTCCTCCTCCATCCGCAGGGAAAAGGCGATGCAGGCTCTTGAACAGGTGGGTCTCAAGGGGTGGGAGGATTCGTATCCCGGTCAACTCAGCGGGGGGATGCAACAGCGCGTCGGACTCGCTCGGGCGCTGGCACTTGATCCGGATATCATGCTCATGGACGAGGCTTTCAGCGCCCTGGATCCGCTCATCAGGAGAGATATGCAGGATGAGCTGCTTGACCTCCAGGAACGGGTGCACAAAACGATCATTTTTATCAGCCATGATCTTGACGAAGCCCTCAAGCTGGGGGACCGGATTATTCTCATGAAGGACGGGAAGATCGTTCAGGAAGGGACGGCGGAGGATATATTGACGAACCCAGCTGATCGCTATGTGGAGAAATTCGTTGAAGATGTTGATCTCTCTAAAGTAATAACCGCGGAAAGCGTGATGAAGAATCCGCTTGAGGTAGCCAGTTTTGCCCATGACGGACCCAAGGCCGCTCTCTGGAAAATGAAAGAGGCTGGAATATCGAGCATCTTTGTCCAGGATAAAGGGAGGGTAATAGGAATTGTGAGCGCCGATGATGCGGCTCGCGCTCTGAAAAACGGTGAGAAAGACCTGACCGGGATTCTGCGGACGGATATTACCACGGTGACGGCCGATGCCCCGGCATCGGAACTGTTTCCCCTCCTGGCTGAATCAAGTCCCGTGGCTGTAGTGAATGCCGAAGGGAAACTGAAGGGAGTTATCGTCAAGGGATCCTTGCTGGCAGCCTTATCTGAAGGAGTAACCAATAATGGAACATCTTAGAATTCCGATCGGGGGTTCGATCGAGTGGTTGATCGATCAATTTACCGAGCATTTTGCATTTATCACGATTGCCTTTTCCCAGGTGACGGAAAACGGGATCAAATATCTCGTCAACACGATGATGTTCTTCCCGCCCTGGGTGCTCATCCTGTGCTTTACCGCGTTGGCCTGGGTTCTGAGTAGGAGGAGGGGGATTGCCCTGTTCACCGTTATCGGTCTGGGTCTGATCTGGAATATGGGGCTCTGGGCACCAACGGTGAGCACAATAGCACTGGTTCTGATCTCGACCTTCATCGCCATGTTGATCGGCATACCCCTGGGAATCCTGTCGGCACTCAACCACGCAGCATACCGGATTATCATGCCGATCTTGGACGTGATGCAGACGATGCCCGCCTTTGTCTATCTCATCCCGGCCATTCCGCTCTTCGGTCTCGGTCCGGTGGGTGCGATATTCTCGACGGTCATATTTGCCATGCCTCCGGCGATCCGGCTGACTTGCCTGGGGATCAGACAGGTCCCCGATGAACTGATTGAGGCAGCCGACGCCTTTGGAAGTACAAAAGGGCAGAAACTGTTCAAACTCCAACTTCCTATGGCAACCCCCACCATTATGGCTGGAATCAACCAGACCATTATGCTGGCGCTCTCGATGGTGGTCATTGCCGCGATGATCGGCGCCAAGGGCCTCGGCGGCGAGGTGTGGAAAGCGATTCAGCGCCTGCAGCCCGACCGGGGTTTCGAAGCGGGGATTGCCATCGTTATTATCGCCATGATTCTCGACCGGATCATGCAGCGGATTGGCGGTAAGACGGAGGGGGCGTAGACTTGGCAGAGCGAAACTGCAAGCAAATGGTGAGATAAAAACTAACACAAAGAGGAGGAAAAGATGAAAAAGATTGGTTTGATAACGGTGATTATAGCCTTGGCTCTGACCATGGTTCCGTTCTCCGGTGTTTTTGCAGCAAAGGGAGAGGTTGAGTTGGCCTATGTCGAGTGGTCCTGCGCGACCGCCAGTGTCAATGTGGTAAAGGCGGTACTGCAGGAGAAACTGGGGTATACGGTTGAGATCACGTCCGTGAGCGCGGCCGCCATGTGGCAGGCAGTCGCCAGTGGAGATGTGGATGGTATGACCACGGCCTGGCTGCCCATTACTCATGCCCACTATATGGAGAAGGTCAAAGAATCGGTGGTTGACCTGGGTTCCAATTGTGAGGGGGCGGGTATCGGTCTAGTTGTTCCGACCTATGTCACGATTGATTCTATCGATCAGATGAACGCAGTTGCCGATAAATTTGACGGGAAGATTATAGGTATCGATCCCGGTGCGGGGATCATGAGTAAGACGGAAAAAGCCATCAAAGAGTATGAATTGACGAAATTTGAGTTGATGGAAGGTACCGGGGCAATGATGACCGCAGTCCTGAAGGACAAGATAAAGAAAAAGAAGTGGGTTGCTGTGACCGGATGGACCCCGCACTGGAAGTTCGCTCGGTGGGATCTGAAGTATCTCAAGGACCCCAAAGGGGTGTACGGTGGTGCCGAGCAGATCAAGACCGTCGTCCGCAAGGGTCTGGATAAGGATATGCCGGAGGTCTACCGGTTTCTCGATAATTTTCAATGGACACTCCCGGAGATCGGCCAGGTGATGGGGTGGAACGCCGACGGTGCTGATCCCTATGAATCCGCCAAGCGCTGGATCAAGGAAAACCCGGATCGGGTCAAGGAATGGTTGCAATAGCTCGTTTCGAGTGACACCGGTAGCGGCCGCCCACATGGGCGGCCGTTTTTTTGTCATTTTCTCCTGTCGGACTGGTGACGCAGGCAGACCTTTCTCGCGCCTGCCGTTTGACATGCTTGACCTTCCTCACTGTAATGGATATATTAACGCAAAATAAAAAATCACATGGAGCGACAGGCGACTATGGAACAAAACAGGAGAATCATTGTAATCGGCGGTTCGGCTGCGGGTCCCAAGGCGGCCGCGAAAGCCCGGAGGTTGGACTATCATGCCGATATCGTTATCCTGCAGAAGGATTCCGACTTGTCCATGGCCTCCTGCGGATATCCCTATTATGTGGGCGGTTATTTTGACGACCGGAACATGCTTCTGTGCACGCCGACAGGGGTTACACGGGACCCCATGTATTATCTGAACGCCAAGGGAATCGAAGCGCGAACGAACACCGAGGTGACGGCCATAGACCGAAAGGCCAGAACGGTGTCATGCACGAACCTGGTGACGGGAAAGAAGGAAACACTCGGATACGACAAGCTCGTCATTGCCACGGGTGCCGTTCCCCGGATGCCTCCGGTTCCGGGTACCGATCTTGACGGTGTTACCACCCTCCAATCTATGAAGGATGCGGATTTTCTCCGCAAGGTCCGGGACGAGGGGAAGATCAAGAAGGCCGTGGTTGTCGGTGGCGGGCTGATCGGGATCGAAACCTGCGAAGCTCTCCAACTGGCGGGAATTGAAATTACTGTCATAGAGCTGCTTCCCCAACTCCTGACTTTCCTTGACTGGGAACTTGCCAAGCTGGTCGAAAACCACGTGAGGGACAATTCGGCGAATGTCATTACCGACAACGGAATCGTAGAATTCCTGGGCACCGACGGCACACTGACCGGGGTAAAACTCCAGAATGGCGCGGAACTGGCCTGCGAACTGGCTGTGGTTGCTATTGGGGTAACCCCCAATGTGCGCCTCGCGAAGGAGGCGGGGCTCAAGATAGGCGAACTGGGGGGAATCGAGGTCGATCCGTACATGCAGACATCAGATCCTGACATCTACGCCGTGGGGGACTGTGTCGAATCGCTCAACCGGATCACGGGGCGAAAGGTTCTCGCTCCCTATGGAGACCTTGCCAACCTGCAGGGGCGTGTCGCCGGAGAGAACGCTGCGGCGGGAAACAGTGCGACGTTTCCCGGGACCATCCAGACAGGGATATGCAAGGTCTTCGATTATGCGGCGGGTTCCACCGGCCTTTCCGAAACTGTGGCAAGGAGGCTGGGCTATGAGGACATCATCACGGTTGTCAACGCGAGTCCCGACAAGCCCGGTTTCATGGAAGGGCTTCTTCTGGTCACCAAACTGGTCGCCGACCGGAAGACCGGCAAGATCCTCGGGGCTCAGTGCATCGGTCCCGGAAACGTCAGCAAACAGATTGCCCAGTGGGCAATGGCGATCCAGGGGGGACTTTGTGTCGAGGATATCGTCAATTCAGACCTTCCCTATGCGCCTCCTTTCTCTCTGGCCATCGATCATTTTATCGCAACGGCCCATATCATGCAGAACAAGATGAAAGGGCGCATGAAGGGGATCTCGGCCGTGCAGGTCAAGAAGAAACTGGAGAACCGGGAGACGCCCTTTATCCTTGATGTCAGAGGTCCCGATGAATATGAAGCGGTGCGCCTAGGTGTCGGAGAGGCCTTAATACCGCTTGGCGCACTGCGCAAGCGGTTGCATGAAATCCCGGAAGACAAGGAACGGGAGATTATCTGCTTCTGCAAGATCTCCCTCAGAGGCTATGAGGCGGCCCTCGTCCTCGAGGCAAACGGGTGGAAGAATGTCAAGGTTATGGAAGGTGGCATTATGGCGTGGCCGTACACGCGTGAAAAATAGGTGATGGCCCGCGGTGTTGACTGCTCATAGACGGAGATCAAGACCATGAAGTGTCGGAAAGCATGCTCATTCTGTTTTCTGTGCGCCCTTTTTTTGATCGTGTCGTGCAGCACGGTCCCCATAACAGGGAGAACGCAGCTCAGCCTTGTCCCTCCGTCGAGCATGCTCTCCATGAGCCTCCAGCAGTACGATCAGTTTCTCAAAGAGAATACTGTCAGCACCGACACGGCTTCGACCGCTTTGGTCAAGGGAGTAGGCGGTCGCATTCAGAAGGCAGTGGAGCGCTATTTTATCGAGCATGGGATGCGCAACGAACTGCAGAACTACGCCTGGGAGTTCAACCTCATTGAAAGCGATGAGGTAAACGCCTGGTGCATGCCCGGGGGGAAAGTGGCGGTCTATACGGGGATACTGCCCGTCACGGAGGATGAAAACGGACTTGCCGTTGTCATGGGGCATGAGATCGCCCATGCCGTTGCCGGCCACGGGGGTGAGCGCATGAGCCACCTCCTGGCGGTCCAGATGGGCGGCCTGGCCCTGGCGGTGGCCATGGCAGAAAAGCCGGAATCTTCCAGGAACCTGTGGTTCGCCGCTTTCGGTCTGGGAGCCCAGGTGGGATTTATTCTCCCCTACAGCCGCGTTCAGGAGTACGAGGCCGACCGCCTGGGGCTGATCTTCATGGCCATGGCCGGGTACGAACCCCGTCACGCCGTGACGTTGTGGGAACGCATGGCGGCTCAGAAGGATGGAAAGAAGGTACCCCCGGTCTTCCTGAGCACGCACCCCACCGACGCGGCCCGCATTGCTTCCATTAAAAGGGCCATTCCCGAAGCGATGCGGTATTACCGGAAACCGTCTTAGAAGGAATCAGGAACCCTTTTCAATCCCGTCTATGACCGCCCTCATGAATGAAGGGAGATCGTCCGGCCTCCTCGCCGTTATGAGATTCCCGTCTACCACCACCTCTTCATCCACCCACTCGGCACCGGCATGAACCAGATCGTCCTTGATGGAAAAAAACGAGGTGCAGCGTTTCCCCTTGAGTATATCAGCCGATGCCAGCATCCAGGGGGCGTGGCAAATGGCAGCTACGATCTTCCCCGCGCCGAACGCATCCGCGACAAGCCTTACCATGGCCTTGTCCCGCCGCATCAGATCAGGTGAATATCCTCCGGGAATAACGATCCCTGAGCAATCCGTTACCTTCACCGTGTGTGCTGCCTCGTCCGCCACCGCGGGGATGCCGAGCTTGCTTTTGTATTCTCGCCCCTTATCGGGTGCGACCACCACAACCTGAGATCCCTCCTCTTTGAGCCGGAAGAAAGGGTACCAGAACTCATGCTCCTGGTACAGATCCTCCACGAAGAGATACACCCGCTTTCCCGTAAGTCCCATGGTTCCCTCCTTGATTCTATGATCTTTGCGTGGGATTGTACCATATTGGGTCGGTCTCGTCAGGCACAATACGATGGTGTCCCCCGTTCAAACGAGTGTAAACGGGAAAGCTTTTCACTTTGGCTTCCCAGAGGATGGTCAAATCTGATATGAAAGCATCTCAAAAACGTGCAAGCAGAGAGGCCGAAAGGAGAAAGTGTATGGACGTGGTAAAGATCATGCCGTGCCTGGATATGAAGGATGGCCGGGTGGTGAAGGGAATTCACTTTGTTGAAATCAGGGATGCGGGCGATCCGGTCGAAAATGCCGCTTTTTATCAAGAAGAGGGTGCCGATGAACTGGCCATGCTTGATATCGCGGCAACCGTTGAAAACAGGAAGACGCGCCTGGAATGGATCAAAAAAGTCGCTGCCGTCATCGATATCCCGTTGACAGTGGGCGGGGGAATCGCGAGTCTGGAAGACATTGAAATGGTCCTTGATGCCGGGGCCGATAAGATTTCCATGAACAGCGCTGCTGTAAAAGATCCGGATCTGGTAAAGAGGGCATCGGAGCGGTTCGGCGCTGGCACGGTGACCGTGGCGGTCGATGCCCGACGGAATCCGGAAATGACTTCCGGGTTTGAACTGGTCGTCTCCGGAGGTACGAGGCCGGTCGGCAGGGATGCGGTAGCTTGGGCCGGACAGTGCCGCGATCTGGGGGCGGGAGCGATTCTTCCCACAAGCATGGATGGCGACGGTACACGGACGGGGTATGATCTCGAATTCACCCGGGCCATCGCGGACGTCGCGGCGAGTATCCCCGTCATCGCCTCTGGCGGGGCGGGTACCCTGGAACACTTCTACGACGGTGTCATCGAGGGAGGCGCCCGGGTCCTCCTGGCCGCCTCGGTTTTTCACTATCGAACCCTGAAAATCAGGGAAGTAAAGGAGTATCTGAAGGGCAAAGGACTTTCGGTTATTCTCTGAATTTGATTCGAGAAAAGGATGGATTCGTAAGCCAGAAGCTTTTTTGTGAGATCACTTTACGAATTCAGGTGAGGCAACGGTGCAACCGCCATCCACGAGACTGGTCTTGTCCATCGTGTAGCTTGATGCGTTCGCCGCCAGACAAATAACTGCCGCTTTCCATTTTACCATATAGATTTGCCGGGTAATGATTTTACACCGGGCATGCGGTTTTCCCGCTCGCAATATATACAGGGAAGATACTGCAGGTCGCAGACGAGAGAAACAATGGGCAGCCTTACTTCGAAGATTCGACGTACTCCACAACCTTTTTCGCCACGGTGTGGATTGTTTCCTCGAATTTGGCCTCGTCTTTCTCAAGCAGCGTTACTCTGAAGCCGGGAAGGGCGGTAAAGAACGACGTCAACGGGACCACGCAAATCCCCGTGGCCCCGAGGAGATAGTAGACGAAGCGCTTGTCGTTCTCTATGTTGGCGTTTGTAAGCTCTTCCACGTAAGCCTTTATGGGCGCGTTCTTGATGCGTAATTTCTGCCTGTCGTTGAGCACTGCCTCGTTAAAGGCGATAGTCATATAGAAGGCTCCGTTTGTCCGGTTTACCACGATATAGGGGACATCCTTGAGGATGTTGTAGGCTATATTGGAGAGCCTCTCGTAATGCCTGATTCTGGCATCCAGATAATTCTGATACTCTGGATGGCTCATGATTTTCGGTATCGACATCTGGGGGAGTGTCGTGGAGCAGACCTCCGACATCTTCTGCGTCAGTATTGCGCCTATGTACCGCGCGAATATTTCGTCCTTGTCCGCGTTATACACCTCTATCCACCCGCATCGTGAGCCGGGCCAGGGGAATTCCTTTGAGATCCCCTTCATGCTCATCCCGGGGACGTCTCCGATGATATCCGAAAGAGGAAGCGTCTTGTGGCCGTTGTACAAGATATTGCGGTATGTTTCGTCGAAGATGAGGAAGAGGTCGTACTTGCGGGCGATCTCAACGATTTTTCTGAGGCTCTCTTCGGGATAGACAAATCCGGTGGGATTGTCGGGATTGATAACCAGGATGCCGACGATACTGTCGTGGCTCTTCACCTTCCGTTCGAGTTCGGCGATATCCGGATGCCAGTTGTGATAGGGATTCATCCGGTACGTGTTCGGCGGAAATGAGGCGTGGTGAATCTCCGCCAGAAGGTGGGTGGAATAGGTCGGCTCCGGCATGATGATACGTGCGTCAATCCGGATGGAGCTGTATGCCCGCGCGATGGCGTCGCCGAGACCGTTGAAGAAAATAATGTCGTTCTTGCTGAGCTGGTATTTCCCCCGCTTGTTGACTTCCTCGGCAAGAAACTCCCTCGTTGCTTCCATCCCCTTGGTAGGCGAATAGGCGTACGAGATATTATCGTTGATGATCTCCGTCAAGGTCTCCTTCATCCAATCGGGGATCTTCTCCCCCTTGACAACCGGATCACCGATATTTTCCCAGATAACCTCAATCCCGTATTCCGTCAGTTTTTCCGCTATGTTGACGATGTTGCGTATCTCGTAAGATATCCCTGTCCCGCTTTTTGCAATATCAAACCTCATGGGTGCCTCATTCTTTCAATAGTTTTGTAGTAAGGATTTAAGTCTATAATATAATGTGCAGAAATATTCCACAAATAATTTCTCTTCGGAGTCCGTCCAGATAGTGATTAGGATGAACTGCCAGACACCTTTATTATGGAGAGAGACTCTTGACAGTCGCTTCATCTGAGTAGTATAGAACACCAAACATCAATGCACGGGCGGATGTGAGGAAGAGGGGTGAAATGCCCCCGCTGCCCCGCAGCCGTGAAGGGAACGAACGCCTGATAACCACTGTCTGATACCGTTGAGATGGGAAGGTAGGCTAGTAGGTCGCCCGAAGCCGGAAGACCGGTCCGCCCGCAAATCCTCGAGGGGGGCGTGTCGCGAAATGAAATCCCTGTGCTGCCATACCAAAAAAAGGTCCACGTGTTGTGATGAACAGACCTGCCGCAGTCGTGATGAGGCCCTTTCCTCGTTTTGCTGGAGGGACGTGCCATGGAAAAATCTGTCGTCACTCCATTCAAAATAGCCAAAGTCAGCGCGATACTCGCGATCCTCCTTTTGCTTGCGGGGGTCGTATCCGTTCTGACGGGGACCGCCGGTATCAGCGTGTCCCGTGTGATAAAAGGGATACTGGCCCGATGGCATGAGGGGTATCTCGCCCTTGACCCATCCGAAGAAACCATCCTTTTTTCCATCCGTTTGCCGAGGGTGATTTTTGCCGGTATCGTCGGTGCCGCCCTTTCCACCGCGGGGGTTGTTTTTCAGGGAATCCTCCGGAATCCCCTGGCGGATCCTTACATACTGGGGGTCTCCGGCGGTTCAGCCGTGGGCGCTATCATCGGCATCCTCATCGGCGCGGGGGCAGTCCCGTTCGGCATTCCCGCGCTTGCCTTCCTGGGAGCGGTTCTGACGGTGTCACTGGTCTTCGCGATAGGACGTCGGGAGGGGGGGCTTGACTCCAATATCCTCATCCTCGCCGGTGTTATCGTGAACGCCTTCTTTTCGGCCCTCATCATGTTCTTCATCGCTACCAGTTCCAGCGCTGATCTGCATACCATCACCTTCTGGCTGATGGGGGACATGGGCATGGCCGACGGAGGAAAAATCGTGATCATGATTCTCCTCCTGGCAGCCGGTGCGGGTGTTGTCTACTGCTACGCACGGCCGTTGAACCTGATCGTTGCCGGCGAGGAAACCGCCCTGCATCTCGGCGTGGACGTACGAAGAACGAAGATCATCCTCTTTTTTGCCGGTTCCCTTATTACCGCCGTAGCCGTGTCGTTTGCCGGGATGATCGGTTTTGTCGGTCTGGTCATCCCTCATATGATGCGCATGCTGCTGGGGACGGATCACCGGCTGCTCCTTCCCGCGTCCTTTCTCTTTGGCGCGTCCTTCATGGTGATCGCAGACATGGTGGCACGGGTTCTTCTCGCCGGGATGGAGCTTCCCGTGGGTGTGATCACCGCGTTGTGCGGAGCCCCGTATTTCGTCTATCTCCTGCGAACGAGGAGGATGTGACGATGTCCATTGTGCGCGTGACAGGCCTCGATTTTCGATACCGGGACACATGGGCGCTGAAGGATATTTCCTTTGAGGTCCAGAGAGGTGAATTTCTGGGTGTCATAGGACCCAACGGTTCGGGGAAAACGACCCTTATGAAGGTTATTGACGGTATCCTTGTT
Source organism: uncultured Syntrophaceae bacterium (assembly GCA_964487805.1). Lineage (GTDB taxonomy): Bacteria > Desulfobacterota > Syntrophia > Syntrophales > UBA2210 > UBA6078. The sequence goes on along the minus strand of CAZAST010000017.1, from coordinate 7,140 downwards.
CCGGAAAAAGGTGGAGTTACCATAAAGGGGCATGCGATCAACCGCATGAAACGGAGAGATATCGCCCGGCTTGTCGCGGTTGTACCTCAGGACTCAGCCATGATATTCCCCTTCAAATCTCTTGAGATTGTGATGATGGGGAGGGCGCCTCATCTGGGGATGTTGCGATTCGAAGGGAAGAGCGATCTCCGGATAGCTCGTTCGGCGATGGAAATGACGGACACCGCCTCATTGGCTGATCGCTACATGGAAACTCTGAGCGGGGGCGAACGTCAGAGGATTCTGATAGCGAGGGCTCTCGCCCAGGATCCTGAGGTGGTTCTCCTCGATGAGCCGACAGCGTTTCTCGACATCCGTCATCAGGCTGACTTTTTCGGTCTAATGAAACGGCTGAACAGAGAGCGAGCGCTGACTGTACTTGCCGTGACCCACGATATAAACCTCGCTGCCTCGTATTGCGACCGGATCGTCTTGCTGAAAGAAGGACGTATACATGCCCTGGGAGCGCCCGGCGAGGTGATAACGGAAAAGAACATCAGGAATGTGTATGAAACAGATGTGCTGGTCGACGCCAATCCGCTGAATGGATTGCCGAGAGTAACCTTATTGAGTTCACCCCTGTCCGGGCAAGGAAGCCGGTCGAAAGCCGGAGCTGCCCCGCAACTGTAGGCGGAACGAAACTCGCATGATGCCACTGGCCTTTTTCTGATCGAGGCCGGGAAGGCGCGGAGAGTAGGTAGAGCCGCAAGCCAGGAGACTTCCCCGACAGGGAAAATACATCCCGACCGAGGGGAAAGGCGAATGTGATGAAAGAAAGCATGAAGAAAGCGGTTCGATGTTTTGTTGTGATGTGTCTGGGAGTATTTGTCGTTTTACCAGCAGTTGTTTGCGCGCGGGAAGCACGGCACACGGTGACGATGGATGAAGTAGTAATCACCGCCGGCAGGGTAGAGGAGAAAAAGAAAGAGATTACAACAAATCTCACGATTATTGACGAGGAAGAGATCACAAGCTCCTCTGCCGCAAATCTGGGAGATTTGCTCGCTGAAAAGGGTATCGGGCACATCCATAAATATCCCGGCGTTTCTACCTCTATCGGCATCCGCGGGTTCAGGACGGATACGACAGGTGTTGATCTTGCGGGCAAGGTGCTCCTCCTCCTGAATGGCCGGAGAGCCGGAACGGGGAACGCGGCCAAGATCATGACCAAAAACATAGAGCGTGTGGAAATAATCAGAGGTCCCGCCTCCGTTCAATATGGTTCGGCTGCAATCGGCGGAGTCATAAACGTCATCACCAGACAGGGGGAGGAAAAACCGACCGCCTTTGTCGACGGGCTTCTGGGGAGTTACGGATATCGGGAAGGGAGCGCAGGATTTTCAGGAACGTACGATCAGGTTGATTTTTCCGGAACTTTCACACGAGATTCCGGGGATGATTATGATACCGCCCAAGGCGCGCGGTATTACAATACTGGATATGACGACCAAGAGAACGGCAGTCTGAATCTCGGATATGAGTTTCTGCCGGAGAATCGCGTCGGTTTCATTTATACGTATTTTAATGCTGATCGTGTAGGCAACCCGGGTTATCTCAGTCAGAACGACCGGGATGACTACAATAATTCAGGAAATAAATCGGCTGATGTTATGTATGACGGCACAACCGCCAAGGGACTTTTTTCCTGGAAACTCCGGTATTTCGATGGGAAAGATGAAGACGAATACGTTGATCCCGTTGGGAGCAATCCCGATCTCTATGATAACGGGGTTCCTGACAAGGTAACGGTGGACTACAAGGGCGCACAGGCACAGCTCTCGTACAACCGGAAATACTTCCTTCTTACAGCGGGTTTCGACTGGCTCAAGTATGAAACGAAAGACAGCGAGTACAGCCCCCACAACACCGAATATGACAATCCGGCCGGTTTTCTCCTGTTCAAGTCCCGGCTGTTTGACCAGAAGCTTATTATTACCGGAGGCGTGCGATATGATGAATATACTGTGGACATGAAAGGAGACGGGAGAAAAGAGAGAGACGATCACGCGACTCCCCGGATCGGTTTGGCGTATCTGTTGATCGACTGGCTCAAACTGAGGGCCAACTATGGGGAGGCTTTCAGGATGCCCACCGCGCAGCAGCTTGCCTGCGATATGAACATGTGGAGCGTCCATTATGTGGGCAATCCCAATCTGAAACCTGAAAAGAGCGAGACCTACGAAGGAGGCCTCGACCTTTCGCATGGCTCTTTCAATGCCGGACTGACCTATTTTCATACCGATTTTAAGGATAAAATCGAGGAGTATACAACCTCCGGCGGCGACACATCTTATAGAAATCTCGGGAAAGCGGAAATCGAGGGATTTGAAGGCAGCGTCTCGTATGACATCGGCTCATTATTCTCGTGGAATTATCAGGTCAAGCCGTACGCCAGCTTTACTTATCTGACGAAATACAGGGATAGGGGAGCGAATAAGGATCTCGAATATACATCGAATCTCAATGCGTCCTATGGCATTACCGTCTCCGACCTTGACGGTTTCTCGGCCAACCTGAACCTCGCCTATACAGGGAAACAAAATATTACCGATTATGAAGGCGGCACATATGCAATCATAAAGAAGGGGAGTTTCACGGTTGCCAATCTGACTGTCAGCAAAAGGATACTGGCCCTTGAAAAATACGGAAGCCTTACACTGAACGGGGAGATTCAAAATCTCTTTGACGCTGATTATGAATATGCTCAAGGGTATCCCATGCCGGGAAGAATGTTTTTCCTGGGCTTACGGTATGATTTCTAATCGCTGGTGCTTCTGTAAAAACCGTAGAATGCTGGAAGTGAGAGGGAATGGACAGAGACACGGCTCATCTCTTTTGTAAATTGAAAGAGCGGTTCTCGGCGGCGGTTGCCGGGAACCGGGGCGAGGGGATTCTCTTCTCGGGCGGACTCGATTCCGCCCTGGTGGCCGCCTGCGCGGGGAAATGCGCGGCCATTTCCGTCCACCTTTGCTCATATGGCGAGGACCGGCGGTATGCTTCGAAGGTGGCCTCCTTTTTCGAACTGGATCACCATCCCGTAACCGTTACGGTTGAAGAGGCCCTTGCCGCGCTCCCGGAGGTTATACGGATACGCAGGAGCTTCGACCCCGCGCTCCCCAACGATGTCACCGTCTACCTGGGTATAAGGCGGGCGAAGGAAATAGGGATCCGGAGCATGATGACGGGAGACGGGAGCGATGAGCTCTTCGCTGGATACGATTTTATGAGGGGGATTCCGGACCTGGCCGGATATCTGAACCGAATGCACGCACATATGAACTTCAGTTCGAATGCAATAGGCAGCGCGCTGGGCGTTGCGATCAGACAGCCCTTCCTTGATCCGTCCTTTGTCGATTTCAGCCATGCCATCGATCTTTCCTTGAAGATCAGGGAAGAAGGGGGGGGGACACTGGGGCAAATGGATACTGAGGAAGGCCTTCGAGGGTGTGCTCCCGCCGGAGATCCTCTGGCAGGACAAACGGCCCGTGGAATAAGGTTCCGGGATGACCCATCTGCGAGGCATTATCGAATCCCTGGTATCGGATGAGGAATTCGAGGAAGGGAAGCGCGCCTGCCCTGTGCGGTTCTGGAACAGGGAGCATTGGTACTACTACCGTCTCTATCGCGACGTGGTTGGCGAGATACCGGTTCCCGGAGAGGAAGAAATCGCGTGCGAGTGCTGCGGTGCGGGGATGCCCCGCGGTACGCTCCACTGCGGGATATGCGGAGATGTTGTTCAGTGGAACGGACGGATAAACTGAAGGCATTTGTCTCCTGGAGCGGGGGAAAGGACGCGGCACTCTCCTGCTGGCGGGCGATGAAGAAATATCAGGTAACTCATCTTTTGAACATGATGGACGAGGAGGGGCTCTTTTCGCGATCCCATCATATCAGGGCTGATGTTCTGAAACTCCAGGGGGAGGCGATGGGGGGGCTTCCGGTCGTGCAGACGGAAAGCACGTGGGAGACCTATGAGGAGCGATTCAAAGATGCCCTTTCCGGTCTGAAGAAGTCGGGGGTCCGGGTAGGGATATTCGGTGATATCGATCTGGAAGAACATCGTCAGTGGGTAGAGAGGGTCACGAGGGAGTCGGGGATGGAGGCGGTCCTTCCCCTCTGGGGTGAGGCGGCCAGGAGACCTCTGATGGAGGAACTGATCACCCTCGGCTTTGAGGCGGTTGTGGTGGCTGTCAGAAGAGATCTTCTGGGACCGGAGTGGCTGGGCCGGCGGATCGATGGTGATTTTATGAAGGATATCTCGCAGGTGGCAGGGGTCGATATCTGCGGCGAGGGAGGGGAGTACCACACCCTTGTCCTGTCGGGGCCCCTCTTTGCGAAGCGGATACGCATCGGGATATCTCAAACTGCGACCCATGACAGGTACTCTTTTCTCGATATTCAGGACTGTGAATTGACGGAGAAGTAACACCCTTTCGGGATCATTTCCCGGGGAGGAGGATAACACGATGATACTCTTTGTGACCGGCGGTGCGCGGAGCGGGAAGAGCACCTTCGCCCAGAGGCGGGGGGAGTCTATCCCCGGGAAGCGGCTTTTCCTCGCCACGGCCGAGGCCTTCGACGACGAGATGGAGCTGAGAATCCGGCGGCACCGCGAGCAGCGAGGCGATCGGTGGGACACGCGCGAGGAGGCGGTTCATATCGGCGAGGCCCTCCGCTCGGCACGGGGGGCATATGCAACGGTCCTTGTCGATTGTCTGACCGTCTGGATGTCCAATCTGATGCACCGGTATGAGGAGCAGCACGCAGCCGCATCCCGTGTGGTTGATGATTTCTTCCGGGGGCTGGAAGAATTTCAGGGGACATCGATTGTTGTTTCCAACGAGGTGGGGATGGGGATCGTCCCTGACAATCAACTGGCCCGGGACTACCGGGACCGCCTGGGTTTTCTCAACCAGAGAGCGGCGCGGGCGGCTGATGAGGTCTATCTCCTCTGTTCCGGGATTCCCTTGAAGATAAAATAACCTCAATCGGGAGAGCTGATGGAACCATTACAGAAACTGCTGGAGGAAATCAGGCCGGTGGATGCAGGCTGGCTGGAGCGGGCGCAACAGCGACTTGATATGCTCACAAAACCCCGGGGATCCCTGGGAAGACTGGAGGGGATCGCCCGGCGTTACGCGGCCATCAAAGAGGCTCTCACGCCGTCCATGAGGAGAAAGACGATTTTTACCTTTGCCGGCGATCACGGCGTCGTCGAAGAGGGGGTGAGCGCCTATCCGGGGCGGGTTACCGTCCAGATGGTCCTGAATATGCTCGCCGGCGGGGCCGGCGTCAATGCCCTCGCTCGCCACGCCGGAGCGGAGGTGGTCGTCGTGGATGTGGGCGTAAATCACGATTTTGAACCGGCCCCTGGACTTGTGGTGAGGAAGGTGGGATATGGAACGCGTAACTTCACGAAAGGGCCCGCCATGACACGTGCCGATGCATTGCGATCGATACAGGTCGGCATCGATCTGGCCGGGGAATACGCGAAGGACGGCATGGATGTGGCTGGAACAGGGGAGATGGGGATCGGGAACACCACCCCCTCCAGCGCCATCCTGTCGGTATTGACGGGCATTCCCGCGGGTGAGGTGACGGGAAGGGGAACCGGCATTGATGACCGGACACTCAGGGTCAAGTCGACGGTCATTGAAAAAGCCATCGCCGTGAATAACCCCGACCCCGGTGATCCCATCGATGTCCTTGCCAAGGTGGGCGGTTTTGAGATAGGAGGGATAGCGGGACTTGTCATCGGTTGCGCCGCCCATCGGATACCGGTGGTGGTGGACGGTTTCATATCGACGGCGGGGGCCCTGATCGCCGCCCGGATGAATCCCATCATCGACGAATACCTTTTCTATGCGCACCTCTCCGCTGAAATCGGGCACAGACAGATGCTCGAGGCGGCAGGGCAGCGGCCGCTGCTCGATCTGGGCATGAGACTGGGAGAGGGGACGGGGGCCGCCCTGGGTATCTCCATTATGGAAGCCTCCGTCAGGATGATGAACGAGATGGCGACATTCGGATCGGCAGGGGTGGATACGGCCTTGTGACCCGGCCGCAACGAACGGAATGGCGGCATGATGAAAAGATTTCTGACCGCGCTTCAATTTCTCACGATCATACCGGTCCCGGGGAATCGTGACCCGGATGATGAGGCATTAGGGGCATCCATGTCCTTTTTCCCTTTGGTCGGGCTCCTGATCGGCCTGATCCTGGTGGGAGTGAGGTATCTTCTGTCACTCCTCCTTCCCCCTTTCCTTGCCGATATACTGGTGATTGCGACACTGGTGGTTCTGACGGGGGCCCTGCATCTCGACGGGTTTGCCGATACAATCGACGGCCTCGCGGGAGGGAAGGACCGGGAACGGACCCTTGCCATCATGAAGGACAGCCGCATCGGTTCCTTTGCCGTGGTGGCACTGGTACTGATTGTGGGATTGAAGGCGGCGGCTCTGGCCGAAACTCCCGAGGCAGTGAAGAACCAGGCGCTCATGGCATTCCCCGTTCTGGGGAGATGGTCGGCTGTCCAACTGGCGGCCTGGTTTAATTATGCCCGCTCCGGATATGGAACAGGACAGGCATTCGTGCGGTGCACGGGGAGAAGGGAAGCAGCCATCTCCACGCTCATCACCGCCGTCATCATGGTGATAATCTTCGGGATCCCAGGGCTGACGACCCTTCTTGTCATTGCGGTATTCACAGCCCTTTTGGGTCTTTTTTTCAGGACGCGGCTCGGAGGAGTAACCGGGGATATCATGGGAGCGGCCTGTGAGATGAGCGAGACAGTTGTCCTGCTTGTGGTCTGCGGCCTTTTTGTGTAATGAAACTGGAGAGGTACGGGAGCGGATGATGAAAACATCAACGAGAATCTACCTGATACGACACGGCCAGGTGGTCACTTATGCCGAAAAGTCTTACAACGGCCACCGGGATGTGGAAATAACCGCTCACGGAATCAGGCAGATGGAGGCCGTTGCCGACAGACTCCGGGGAGAACCCCTGGCGGGGGTCTACTGCAGCGATCTGATACGGGCACGTCGAGGAGCCGATATTATCGCCGCATCCCACGGCCTGACCCCCCACCCCACCCCGGCC
>CAZAST010000016.1:0-19932 GCA_964487805.1 uncultured Syntrophaceae bacterium | reverse complement strand
ACGACGGTCCGGGAGGAACAATCCGCCGTGCAGCAAAGTTACGCCATCCTGGAGAAGATGGGCCTTGCATCCTTCGTGAATGACTTCGCAAAGAACCTTCCCTACGGGGCCCAGAGACGCCTCGAGATAGCGAGGGCTATGGCCACGGAACCCTTTCTTCTGCTTCTGGACGAGCCTGCCGCCGGTATGAATCCCCATGAAACGAGGGAACTTGATGAACTGATACAACGCATTCGCCATGAGGAAAATATTTCCATACTCCTCATCGAACATGACATGAAACTTGTCATGAGCCTGTCGGACCGGATATTCGTTGTGGACTACGGCAGAAAGATCGCGCAGGGGACCCCTGCCCAAATACGGGACAACCCGGCCGTTATCAAGGCCTATCTCGGAGAGGAAAGGGATGCTTAAACTCCGAAACGTACAGGCCTTCTACGGAAACATCCAGGCCCTCAAGAATGTCTCTCTGGAAATAGCAAAAGGAGAGATCGTGACTCTCATCGGCGCGAACGGCGCCGGGAAGACGACCACACTCATGGCCGTCTGCGGGATTATCCCTCCGCGATCGGGCGAGATACTGTTCAAGGATCGACCGATCACGCAGATGAATCCGGACAGGATTGTGTCCCTCGGTATCTGCCAGGTGCCGGAAGGACGCCGGATCTTCCCCTATCTGTCGGTCTCGGAGAATCTCGATATGGGGGCCTTTCTGAGACGTGACAAGGAGCGGATCAGGCGGGACATGGAACAGGTCTTCGAATTCTTTCCCATCCTTGCGAAAAGACGCCATCAGGCGGGAGGAACCCTGAGCGGGGGGGAACAACAGATGCTGGCCATCTCACGGGCGCTCATGGCGCGCCCGAGGCTGCTCCTTCTCGATGAACCATCGCTGGGCCTCGCCCCGCTCATTGTCAAGCAGATATTCGATATTATACGGAAGATCAACGCGGAGAACGGTACAACCATCTTTCTCGTGGAGCAGAACGCGAATCTTGCGTTGAAGGCGGCCGGCCGGGGATATGTCATGGAGAACGGCCGTATCATACTGACCGATTCATCGGAAAACCTTCTTCAAAACGAGGGGGTAAAAAAGGCCTACCTGGGTGTGTAATCCCGGTTCTTCAGAAACCACACGGGAGCTGACCACGAGTTTGAAATCGGCTCGCGCCCGCCGGTTGTTGACCTGCCTGTCCCACGGTAAAAACAAGGCTTTTTCTCGTGGGGGAGAGGGGAACGGCGATCGCGTTTCTCTTCCATTACCGGGACATGCCGACCGGCGTTCCCCACCTCACAAGTTGATTAGAAATTCTTTTCCAATCCCATCAGGGCGGGGTTGAATATCCTCGCATCCATCAGACGGGGTTCCCTGATGATCGGTTTGAAATCCATCAGGGCAAGGACGTCCTTCTCAAGGTCAATGCCGGGGGCTACTTCGATCAGCTCCAGTCCTTCCCTGGTCAACGCGAAAACGCACCGCTCGGTCACGTAGCGCACATACTGATCCTGCTCGGCGCTGTACCTGCCGCCGAAGGTCATGTGCTCGACCTGGTTCACAAACTTCTTTGTTTTCCCTTCCTGGTCAATGCACAGTTTGTTGTCTTTCACGGACACATTCAGTCCACCCGCGGTAAAGGTCCCCACGAAGATGCACCTTTTCGCGGCCTGACTGATATTGATGAATCCGCCACATCCGGCGAGTTTCGGACCGAACTTGCTCACATTGACATTGCCGTCTTTGTCCGTTTCTGCCATGCCGAGACAGGTGATATCAAGCCCGCCGCCGTCATAGTAGTCAAACTGGTAGGGCTGATCTATGATGCAGTCCGGATTGGCCGCCGCCCCGAAGCTCAACCCTCCCTGGGGGATACCGCCAATGATGCCGGGCTCGGCCGTAAGGGTAAAGTATTTCGAGATCTTCTCCTCGTTGGCCACGTTGGCCACCCCCTCGGGCATGCCGATCCCCAGGTTGACGATGTCGTTCGGGTTCAATTCAAATGCGGCCCTCCGGGCGATGATCTTCCTCGCATCCATCTTCATCGGCGCCATGGATTGCAGCGGGATTTTTACCTCGCCGCTGAAAGAGGGACTATAGAACTCCCCAAAGGTCTGCCAGTGGTTTTCGGGCTTGGATACGACGACGCAGTCGACGAGAATGCCGGGGATCTTCACGTTTCTGGCATTCAGCGTACCCTTTTCGGCAACCCGTTCGACCTGCACGATGACATACCCGCCGGAGTTTTTCGCGGCCTGCGCGATCGAAAGGTTTTCATTCGTGAGGGCCTCTTTTTCCATTGAGACATTGCCGTCCGTGTCGGCAGTCGTGCCCCTGATGAGGGCGATATTGACGGGGGGAAGTTTGTAGGCGAGATATTCCTGCCCGTCAAAGTTAATAAGCTCGACGATCTCTTCCTTTGTGATGGCGTTCACTTTGCCGCCGTCATTTCTGGGATCGACATAGGTGCCGAGCCCTATTTTCGTAATGGTTCTGGGCCGGTGAGCCGCAATATCCCTGAACATATGGGATACAACCCCCTGGGGGAGATTATAGGCGATGATCTTGTTTTCCATTGCCAGCTTTCCCAGTTTTGGCGCCAGACCCCAGTGCCCGCCGATAACCCTTTTCAGCAGACCTTCATGGGCAAGGTGGTTCAGTCCTTTCTCTCCGCCATCCCCCTGCCCGGCAGCATACATAAGAGAGAGGTTTCTGGGCTTTTGATTGCGCAGGAAATACTCTTCAATACCGATGAGGATTTCCTCAACAACGGCTATTCCGACGAATCCTCCCGTCGCTATAAGGTCTCCATCTTTTATGAGCAGGATGGCGTCTTCAAGGGGTACCACCTTGTTTTTTGTTTCCATGGTCTTGAGAATGACGGGGTGAATATCCGGGTTTGCGGATGCTTTCTTATCATTTGTCATGATTGAACTCCTGTTGTGAATAATATGGTTCCAATTCGAGATACTAACATATCAGCTCGTTACATCGGTTTGGGAGGGCTTACGATCGCCTCTCCTTCAATCACCTTGATTCCATTCTGGTTGGTGCAGGTTGTTTCAAGCCGCACCTTATTCTTCTCGGCCAGGATTTCTGAAACCCTCACCCGCGCTGTAATCGTATCTCCTATCCTGACCGGCGCCAGGAACTTGAGGGTCTGGTCAAGATATATCGTCCCGGGCCCCGGTAGTTTCATGGCAATGACGGTAGATATAAACCCTGCCGACAGCATACCGTGGGCGATGCGGGTCTTGAAAAAGGTGTTTTTTGCGTATTCCTCATTGGTGTGCGCCGGGTTAAAATCGCCGCTTATACCGGCGTAAAGATAAATATCCGTTTCCGAGACTGTCTTGGCAAATTCCGCGTGATCGTTTATCGTGAGGTCTTTAATCGTCTTGCCGAGCATATGTTTTCTCCCTTCCTGATAACGTAGCGGATATGAAGAATCTATCCGGCCAACGAGGCTACGTCTTCAAGAAACATGCCAGCGGGTTTTACGGCGCATCGACAACGGCGGGAGTGCGGGAAACATGCGTCTGTGTTCCTTTTCGTTGGGGATGGCGTCAGCGTTGTGCAGGCCGGGAAGGGAAGGTCCGTATGACCGGAAGTGTAGCAGATCGGCTACACGGCAGGCGTTTCTTCGTTTTGGTGAAGCGGGATATGGTATTTTTTCATCTTTTTGTACAGCAGGGTCCGGTGAATACCCAGTATTCCGGCGGCTTTCTGCTTGTTGTAGCCCGCCGTATGGAGCGTTTGGATGAGGGCCTCCCGCTCAGCCTGCTCATGCAGGCGTTTGAGGGAGACCTCTTCATTGCCGGAAAAACCGCTCTGTACTTCCTGTTTGACGGGAGACTCCGTATTGGTGAGGTAGCAGGGGAGATCCTCGATGTGGATGGTATCACCATCGAGCGAGGAGATCGTCCGTTCCAGCACATTCAGAAGCTCCCGCGTATTACCGGGCCAGTCGCTCTTCTTCAGGACATCCACCGCCTCAGGGGCGATCGAGATCTCGGTGAACCCGAATTCTTCAGCGATGTTTTTCAAAAGATGGTGCGCCAGGGGGATGATGTCTTCTCTTCTCTCGCGCAGGGGGGGGATATGAAGGGATATGACATTCAGACGGTAAAAGAGATCGAGCCGGAATCTCCTTTCCGGCACCATTTCCTGGAGATCCTGGTTCGTGGCCGCGATGAGGCGAAAATTGGAATGAATCGGCGCTGTTCCTCCTACCCGGGTGAACTCCTTATCCTCAATAACGCGCAGGAGCTTCGGCTGCATTTCAAGAGGCATGTCTCCTATTTCGTCGAGGAGTATGGAACTGTTGTGGGCCAGCTCGAACTTCCCCTTTTTCCCGCTGCTGCTGGCTCCCGTAAAGGCCCCTTTCTCATACCCGAACAATTCCGATTCTATCAGCTCCCGGGGAACGGCGGAACAGTTCAGGCGCAAAAGATGCCGGTCCTTCCGGGAACTGGCATTGTGGATGGCGTGAGCGAAAAGTTCCTTGCCCGTGCCGCTTTCCCCCGTTATCAGGACGGGGAAAGAATATTCGGCCGCCCTGAGGGCCTCTTTTTTCAGAGATGTCATTGCCTCGCTGACCCCCACGATACTGTCGAAGGTAAACTTTCTTGCGCGGAGGCAGTTTATTTTGTCTTCGTATTCTTTCACCTTCGACTCTAAGAGAGAAAGCTTACTTGTGAGTTTCTTCAGGTCTCTGGTATTCTTGAACATGACCTGACCGTAGACGGCGATCACCGTGCCGTTTTTTTTGATGGGGATGCGCTGTACCACCATGTTCTGTCCCAGTATGAGCTGGGAATGATTGATCTCCGGTACGCCGGTTTGAGCCACAATGTGCATCCGTGTGTTTTCAATGACCTCGGTACAATGCTTCCCGATCTGCTCGGTGGGGTCTATCTTGAGGAACTTGCCGTAAGGCTTGTTGAAATGGGTGATGTACCCGTCCGGGTCCGTGACGACCACTCCGTTGTGAATATTGTCCAAGATAAGAGAATAAATGTCGCACTGATCCTTCATTTTTTTGGAAGTGGTTCCTTTCTTCGTAAGGCTCATTGCTTATTTCCTGTTGCCGGTTGATCAAGAGAATGTATCAAAAACCCTACATGTCACTTTCTTAATACGTTTTTACACCCCTGTCTGTCAATCATTTTTTTCTGGATTATCGGGCTGTCCCGGTGTAAGTGTCGGGATGGTCGTGCTTTGTGGAGCCCCGGTGCATGCTGGTCTGAAACTTGCAGTTCTATACCGGGAAGACACATGAGGAAGAGGGTTTTGTTTTTTTTGAGCACCATAACAACGCACATTGAAAGAAGGAGGTAAGGTAATGAGGAAGAAAGTATTTGTGGTGATGTTGGCAATTGCGCTGGTCTTCAGTTTTTCCCTGGCCATTTCATCGGCCGTTGCCGCGCCAAAGGTTCTCAAGTGGAAGATGACGTCCACCTGGCCGCCGTCAATCGACCTGATTCGGGCGGACTACGCCTTTGTTGAGGCTGCCAACCAGCTCTGCAAGGGGCGCCTTGAGATCAAGTTCTTCACGGGCGGAACCCTGATGCCGTCGTACGAGGTTTTTGACGCGGTCGGCAAGGGAACGGTTGAAGCAGCCGGCGACTGGCCCAACTACTGGGCGGGGAAAGACGCGGTTTTCGACACCCTCGGATCCTATCCCATGGGTATGACCCCCTTTGATTATTTCGTATGGATTTACGGTGGTGAGGGTCGGAAGATCTACGAAGAGGCCTACGGGAAATTCGGCATGATGTATCTCGTGACAGGCGTGACCCCCATGGAATGCGGTATCCGCAGCAACAAGCCCGTCAAATCGCTCGAGGACATCAAGGGAATGAAGATCAGAATGTCCGGTCAGGCCCAGGGTAAGCTCCTGAAGGATCTTGGGGCCGCTCAGATAGCCATGTCGGGTCAGGAGATCTATCAGGCGCTGCAGAAGGGCGTGATCGACGCGGCGGAATTCTGCAGCCCCTCCTGCGACTGGGGTATGGGATTCGGCGAGGTGACAAAATACTGGGCCGTCCCCGGATGGCATCAGCCCGCGTCCGTTATGGGCGTCATGATCAACCAGAAGGTATGGGACAGTCTGGATAAGGATCTCCAGGAAAACCTCAAATTAGCTGCAAAGGCTGCCTGCGTGAAATTCACGGCGGAGCAGTACTATGACGTTATAGAGTACACAAAGAAGTTCGAAGACAAAGGGATCCAGATCAACCGGTATGACGACGCGGTTCTGACCAGAATGGAGAAGCTGATAAACAAGCATACCGAGGAGACGGCCAAGAACAATCCGCTCTTCAAGAAATCGATGCAGTCTCAGATGAAGTTCAAGAAGGATTTCGCGAAGTGGCGGTCCATGGAAGCCCCCTTCAGCTTCGGGTATAACCCCGCGGAATACCCGAATCTTGATTGATAATATCAGGGTTCAAGGATGAAGCATCAGAGGAGTTTGAGACCCCGGCCGGAATGAGGGCCGGGGCCTCGGCTCCTCTCACGCATTTTGTTCGAAACCCTCATTCCTTTTGAACGATATCCGGCTTAGGGCAGTTATTTTTGACGATAGACAGGGAGCGGCTTTTTCGGGCCCGTAATCTTTTGTAGGTGAACGCGGAACTCATGGCATGAGCCGCGTGGGAAGGAGGTTATATGGATTTTGCACGAAAGATATCACTTTTCTGTGATACCATCAGTGAGTGGACGGGGAGGATCTTTGGCTGGATCATCGTTCCCCTGGTCCTCCTCACGGTTATGGAGGTGACCCTGAGACGGTTTTTCGGTGCGCCTACCATATGGAGTTTCGAGGTGCTCAAGCAGCTCTACGCACTTCATTTCATGATTGTCGCCGGCTTTGGCCTTCTCTACGGGTCGCACGTGTCGGTCGATGTGTTCACCATGGTCCTGAAAGAGAAAACGAAGGCTATTCTGGATCTGATCAGTTATGTCATATTCTTCTTCCCTTTCATGCTCGTGTGTATCTGGCAGGGCTATTCCTTCGCGTCGCGGTCGTGGGCGATGAAAGAAACCACGTGGAGCGTCTTCGCCCCGCCCGTATACCCCATCAAAACGGTCATTATCATAACCTTCATACTCCTTCTCATACAGGGGATATCGGAAGTGATTAAGAGAATATATATCATCAAGGGGGTCAAGCTATGATCGATATCAGTCCCGAACTCTTGACGGCCCTCATGTTCATCGGTCTTCTGATCGGCCTCTTCATGGGCCATCCCCTTGCCTTCGTTCTGGGCGGCTTGGCGGTGATATTCGGATTGCTGGGATGGGGACCTTCGGTATTTTACATGTTCATGAACAGGATATGGGGGACGATGGACAACTATGTCCTTCTGGCCATTCCGCTCTTCATATTCATGGCGCAGCTTCTCGACCAGTCGGGGGTTGCGGAAGATCTCTTCAAGGCGCTCCGGTATGTGCTGGGGCAGACACGGGGAGGTATTGCGCTTTCGGTGATTGCGGTTTCCACCGTGTTTGCGGCCTGTACCGGCATTATCGGAGCTTCCGTGGTTACCATGGGGCTTCTGGCCATCCCGATGATGAAAAAATATGGGTACGATGAAGCGTTGACCTATGGATCGATCTGCGCGGGGGGGACCCTCGGCATACTGATTCCCCCGAGCATCATGCTGGTCATCATGGCAAGCGAGGCGACCCTGTCCGTGGGGAAATTATTCGCCGGAGCGGTGTTCCCCGGAATTATTCTCTCAGGTCTGTACATGGTGTATGTGGCCATTTTATGTTTTGTGAAGCCCGAGCTCGGACCGCCCATCAGCAGGGAGGAGCGGGCTGAGGTGACCAACGCGCAGGTTGCCTTTATGGTTTTGAAATCGCTCGTGCCCCCCATGATTCTCATACTCGGCGTGCTGGGATCGATCTTCTTCGGCATCGCGACGCCGACGGAGGCTGCCGGCGTCGGGGCCTTCCTGTCCTTTATCATGGTCCTTGCCTACGGAAAGTTCACATGGAGAGGACTCTACAAGGCCGTGATGCAGACGGCAAAAACCAATACCATGGTGATCATGATCCTCTGCGGCGCCACCTGTTTTACCGGTATATTTCTCGGTGTCGGCGGCGGGGACGTGGTGACGGACTTCGTCTTGGGTCTGGGGCTGGGCAAATGGGGAACCTTCTGGGTCATGATGGCGATCGTTCTGGTTCTGGGAATGTTTATCGACTGGATCGGCATTGTTCTTATCTGTTTCCCCCTCTTTCTCCCCATTGCCAAGCAATTGGGTTTCGACCCGATCTGGTTTGTCATCATGATAGCGGTGAACCTGCAGGCGTCATTCCTCACGCCGCCGTTCGGATACGCCCTCTTCTACATCAAGGGTGTTGATCCCGAACATATCGATATCAGAAAGGTGTACAAGGGGGTTATCCCCTTTGTGGTGCTGATGGTCATCGGTCTGCTCATATGTGCGGCCTTCCCGGACGCGATCATGTGGCTGCCCAACCTGCTTGTTGAATAACGGCGGGTTCGGTGGCGCGGGGCATTGGCCTCGCAGCGCAGGAAGCACAGAGTGATGGAGGGTCTTGACTGTTTCGGTCAGGGCCCTCCGTTTTTTTCATGGAAAATCACACTCGATCCATGAAATAATTTTGAAATCAACAAAGGAAATCCCCTTTTTCCTTTTATGGTGTCTTTTGGGGGAGCATCCGTTCCCACGCGGTCTGGACGGTATCTTCGGAGCATCCTGATGGCCCGTGCGGCGCGGTTGCGTCATTGGGGTTTTTAAGATAAAGAGAGAGCGATGAAAAGAAAACCGTCACCCCCGAGTTCGTATGAAAGCATGCCCGTCGGTGTCTTTACTGTCGATATTGACATGAATATCAAAGACTTTAACTCCGTTGCCGAAAAGATCACCGGATTTTCACGAGAAGAAGCTCTCCTGTGCAAGTGTTACGAGATATTTCGTTCCCCGCGGTGTTTTCGGCAATGCCGTCTCCGGGCTGCCCTTGAAAAGGGAGAAGGTACCGGCATACTGAGAACGCAAAATCGTATCCTGAGAAAAGATAATATCGAGATTCCCATAGACATCACGGCATCCGTCCTGGCTGATGGAAAGGGAGGCGTGACGGGCGCGATCGAGTGCTTTCAGGAGCCCTTCTCCGACCTGGTTCCGGAAACCCAACGACAGATCAGACGCTCCGATGCCGTGCCCTTTCAAGACATCATTGGAAACGATCAAAAAATACGTGCTATCATTGATATACTGGCTGTCGCGGCGAAAACGGATGTCCACATACTCATTACGGGGGAGACCGGAACGGGGAAGGATGTCTTCGCCCGCTGCGTCCATAAGGCAAGCCCCCGGAACGAAGGGCGGTTTATCAAGGTCAACTGCGCGGCCATGCCCGGTGAGCTCCTCGAATCCGAATTCTTCGGATACGAGAAAGGGGCCTTCACCGATGCCAAGACCGATAAGCCGGGACGGTTTCAGATGGCCGAGGGGGGAACGATCTTTCTCGACGAGATCGCTGAATTGCCGCTGAATCTCCAGGCGAAACTCCTTCAGGTTCTTGATGAAAAAACGTTCTATCCCCTGGGCGCCTCAAAGCCCGTGGTCGTGGATGTCCGCGTCCTGTCATCGACCAATCGCGACCTCGAACAGATGGTCGCGGAAGGGACCTTCCGGCAGGACCTGTATTATCGCCTCAACGTCATAGCAGTCGAAATCCCCCCGCTGAGGGACCGGCTCTCTGATATCCCGCTCCTTATCGACCATTTTCTCAAGGAATTCTTTCCTCATGACGGCAAGGAGTCCTTCGGCGGAGTGCTCACCGCCGAGGCACAGGACCTTCTCTTGCGCTACCCGTACCCCGGAAACGTCCGGGAGTTGAAACACATTATTGAGCATGCCTCGGTCATGAGCCAGGGGAAACCCATAACCCCCGCAATGCTTCCCGAGGTTCTTGTCCGCGTATCCCCCCCGCAGGCGGGCACCGACAGCCTTATCCGGAAACCGGACCTGTCTCCCGCCGATGATGAGGAGCGAGCGCACATTCTCAATGCCCTCCGCGACCACTCCTGGAATCGCCGGGAGACAGCCGATGCCCTTTCCATCGATCGCACGACGCTGTGGCGGAAAATGAAACGTCTCGGACTTCTTGACTGACCCCGCCGTGCAACATTTCGCAACAATGTTGCATGATGCTGCATCGATATAACAATCCGTATTTATTGCACATATGTTGCAACTCATATTATTCCTTTATCCATCGTGCAACATGGCGGGGGGCGCAACGCAGTCCTCTCTCACCGTAAAATCGTATACACCTAATATCATTCAACATATATATGTGGCATGGCCGTTGCATAGTCCTACGGCGGGAGAAAGACAATGCGCGTCATACTGTGTACACTCAATGGAAGGATTGCTCCAAAGTATTATGATGCCGCCCAGCTTCTGCTCCTTCACATTAAGGACGGCGTGATAGCCCACCGGGAGGTGATCGCCGTTGAAGCCTTGGAGCCGGATGAGTTGTGTTCCCTGGTGCTCCACATGAAGACCGATGTGGTGATCTGCGGGGGAATCAGGCAGGACTATCAGGAAAAACTGGTCGGATCATCCGTTCAGCTCATATACAACGTTATCGGCAATACTGAAGAGGTGGTGGAACGCTTTGTGGAAGGTGCCCTTCGCACAGGCGATATTGTGAGTTAACAATTACCGAAAGGAGAAAGATTATGAAGAGAAGAGATTTTTTGAAGGGAATGGCAGTAACGAGTGCCGGAGTCGCCCTGTCCGGCGGTGTGGGGACGCTCACAAAGGCGGCCCATGCGGCGAAGAAGGAAGATTTCGGCGAGATCAAGAGTGTAAAGGTCTACTGTGTGTCCGAGACGAGCTGGTTCGACAACGCCACCCTCGGCAAGGACATCAAGGCTGCCGGCGGAATCAACACAAACCAGTACGATGTCGCGTATAACGTGGAAAACCTCGGGGGGTACGCCGCCGTAGTTGAGGTGGAAGCCCTCGACGGCAAGAAGACCAAATATCTCCTCGATACCGGCTGGAGCAACGACTGGATGGACTATGTCTTTGAAAAATCCGGCGTCGACAAGATGCTCAAAAGCAAAGAGATCGACACGATGATCGTTTCCCACGATCATATCGATCACTATTTCGGTCTGGAGAGCACCCTGAAACATCAGCCCGACATCAAGATCTATTTCCCGGGGACATCGATGAAGAAAAGCTTCGAACTCCTCAAGGGAGCCGATTTCTCATCGACTCCGGGCTGCCCGAAGAACACGGTCCCTCACACCGGGGAACTGATCGTGACCGAGACCAACAAGCTGTATAAACTGCAGGATGGCGCGGCGGTCGTCTTCTTTGACGCTCCGGCCACGCTCCAGGTACGCGGCGAAAACGTCATGTACTTCAAGGTGAAGGACAAGGGGTATGTCACCGTCACCGGTTGCTGCCATCCCGGCATCCTGACCCTGATCAACTACTCGCGGAGGAACTTCAAGGACGGCAACAAGAACTACGGGTGCTACGGCGGCCTTCATATATCGCCCTTTGAAAACTGGGACCCCAAGATGGACGACCTGATCAAAGGCGTGAAGGCTATGAACATGACCAAGATCGGCTGCAACCACTGCACCGGCTGGATCTGGGCCGAAAAAGCCGCCGCCGCCGGGTTGCCCATTGTCCATGGAACCAATAAGAACCTCTCGTACAAGAAGACGGGGACACTTGCCCAGGCCAAGACCTCCAATGTGTATCTTGGCAATGGCGACGAGATCGTCTTCTAGAAAGGGATAACAGAGCTCTCCGTTTACCTGGAAAAGGAAGGGGTCGATTGCTCCAGGAGAGTAGAAACCGGGGTTCGACCCCTTCTTTACGTATTGGTTTCAAAGAGCTCAAACCGAATTAGGGGGTATTTTCATGAGCACGAATCAATCGCATGAGAACTGGCTTACAACGAGACAGTTGGAGCCTCGATGGTCTGTCGGTCTGTCGGGGATTGCAAACCTGATTGTCCTTCTCATCGCCGTCTTTGTCATATGGTGGATCTTTTTCTCCAACGCGGGGATATTCAAACTCTATACCCCGCTCCTCGGCTTCTCACTGGTCATATGGACGCTCCTCATACTGCTCTGGCAGACGGAGCTGTTCGACTACTGGCCATTCTCACGTTCCTACGTGCAGAACGCCCATCCGCTCGCCAAGGGCGCGACGATGACGCTCCTCATGCTTGTGATCTATCTTGTCCTTGTGATCGGATGCGTCTACCTGATCATGGGGAAACTCGGCATCACCTATTTCAACTGGAACAGCCTCATGACCTATGGAGAATTCGGACAGGACGCGACATCCACCCGCGAGACGGCGTCGTGGGCGATGCTCTCACTTTCTGTTCCGTTCTTCCTCCTGAGTGTCTGGTTCATGTTCGGGATCGGGAAGGATATCTTTCACGAACTGAAACAGCCGAAATTCGGGATCGCCATGTGGTCGATTATCGCGGTCCTCGGTATCTATTTCTATTTCATTTTCTTCCATCCCCACATCGGATCCATGTTCTATCCGAAACAGATCTATGCCGCCGTGCCTCCCTGGTGGGAAAGCATAGCGCAGACCAACAGCGCCGAGTTCAGTCTGGGCATTCTGTTCGTTACCGTGGTCGGTATCTTTTACGCCTTCCATCTCTGGGACGGCTGGCCGTATAACTACGTTCAGAAACAGCCGTGGCGCTTTATTTATTTCGCCGTCGTCAGTCTCATCATCGGCTATGTCATCTTCCGTATTCAGCTTTTTGTCTTCGACTATCTCTGGTATGAGGCCTATGTGGGCGGTCAGAACGAGGCCAACTTCGGCTGGCGGTACAGCCATACCGTCACGATGGCGAATTTCGTCCTCGTCATCGCCCTGATTCAGAACGTATTCTTCGGTCAGGCATACGAAAAGATGAACGCTGTGGTGCGGTCCATTATCAAAACGATCGTCGCCGTTGTCGTTGGCCTGCTTTTCGCGTGGGCCTATTATGCGTGGGGTCCGGCACTTCTCGGGGTATGTGAAGGGGTTTCCCATCCGTCGGAGAATGCCGCCGCCTTCCTGATTATGGTCGTTAACCTGATCATGATTCAGGACTACTTTATGGATCGGTGGCCCGGATATCGGCTCAAGAAGTAACGGTTTAAAAAGGATGCGTACACATGACTGTGGCCCGGCATATTGATCCTCTGATTTCTTTCGAGACGCTTCTGTTCGAGCTGTTTCAAACGGTCTTTCAGAACGATGCGGCGCGGCGGCATTTCGGCTTTTCCCAGATATCGCAGGTGACAACCCCTGACGGGTTGCCCGCGTGGTATCTGTGGTTTTCCGATAAGCCCGGCGCTTACTCCCTCGCCGTTACCGAGGGGCATCGGGTGCCTGGAATGAGCGAGGTCTCCGGACGTGATGACGGCGATGCCTTGGCGGCCCGTCTTCTGATACGCTATTTCCCTGACACGGAGGATGAATCGTTCGATTCGCTGTCCACGTTTGAGCAGATCTTCAGAATGGGTCCTTCTTTCGATTCAACAGGCACGCCTTCCTTTGAAGGGGGGCGTGCCATGCATGACAGCTTTTTTGTTGCCGGGTATATGGATATGCTCATCCATTCGTCGAAAGCTGATGTGGATTTTTTCTGCCTCGCGCCCGATCGATGGCGAGACTATCGCACCGACGGACTTACATTGACCGATGATAAGGGAAAATCCCGGCAGGTTGTCTCTCCCGGTGCCGTGGACCGGGACTTCCCCGGCTGGGATCTCTCCTTTTTCATCTTTGACAAAATTATTTCGTCATTCTCTTTTGTGTCCGGCCAGGCGCCGCGGCGCGCGGGAGCTGCCTCCAGGCCCTTCGTTCATTATGAGATCGATGGAGAACAACGGGTCAATGCCGTGCACGACCCCGATATAACCGAGCACGCCTTTGGCGTCTCCTTCCCCAATAGCGCCGGACAGGATATTGTGAAAGAGAGATATGCCTTTTTTGCTGAACGGTTTGATGCACCGGAATACGCCTTGATCGGCATGTGGGAAGGCCCTGACGATGTCCCCGCGCAGTGGAGAAGGCCGGAATGGTGGACCATCAGAGCCACACATTTTCATGCCGATCCCGATCACGTGTGCTCCTGTTACACGGACCACTGAGGAAAGGATTGACCTGATATGGTTGACAAGTCGCGCCGCAGTTTTTTCAATGAATTTTTTGTGAAAAACACGATCAAATGTGTTTCCGAAGCCCATAAAGCCTACGAAGATACCAAAAACGATCTCGCCTATTTCAATTCCTTTGAATCGGCCTATCCCCTCATATCGGAGAGCTACTCTTTCCTCGAGGATGAAGCGATACGGCTTGGGATCAACATGGAGGGGATGACAAAACTGGAAGTCGTCAAGGAGATTTACCGGCGAGACAAAGAACATCCCTCGGGCTGACGGAACCCACCAAACCAGACGCTGTCAGTCATCTCCTCTCCAAAAGAGATGAAACCCGTGGCGATGCATTTCAAGTTGTCGCAGTTTTCGCCCCGAAGATACAAGCGTATCCCCTCATAACATTTTCCTGTCAGACCAGTACGAATCCCGTTTTTACATATAGCGGTCTCCTGTTGAATCGGGCACGCGCCCTGTGGAAATTCATTTTTCGGATTACAACTAGCCTGCCAGTTCTGCCATACGAAGCACGGCGCATATCTTTCAGGGGGCTGAAATCATCCAGCAAGCATCGCCGTTTTCTCTATTGAAGTCTTCTTGGGTGCCTGATATTCTATGAAAAATCCAGAAGAATGCCTGAGTCGGAATGCATCAGTGGAAGAAGAGGCTTTTCAAGAATACCGATACAATTTGTTGGAAAGAAAGAGGATCTGCCGGCTGTTGTAAAACATAGACCATAAAGGGGGTAAAGGGGATGCTTACATGGGAAGAACTTTCCGAGTTAACCAGAACGCGGCGCTCAATACGGAAATTTGAGAATAAACCGGTACCGGAAGATATTCTTCTGAAGGCTCTGGAACTGGCCACCTGGGCGCCCAATGGGGGGAACCAGCAGGCCTGGCGGTTTCTCATCGTCAGTAACCGGGATCTGATCGGGAAGATGGCGGACGAAGTCAAAGCCAGGACCGAGCTGATGGTTTCATGGCCGGAAGCGGGGCAGTTTGAGGATAAGGTAGCTCGATGGATCAAAAATTCTGATTTCTTCCGTGAAGCCCCGGTGTGTATAGCGGTCCTGATGGGGAAGTATTCCAGCATTGCCGATCAGATTTTACGGGCCCGGGGAGAGGCAGACCCCGCAGCACAGGAGATGAGGTCAAACCGTGAGGTCGGAAAGTCAAGCCTTCAGAGTGCGGCCGCGGCTATCACCTATCTGTGTCTTTTCCTTTATTACTTCGGGCTCGGGACCACGTGGATGGCGGGACCTCTGCAGGCCAAAAAAGAGATTGAGCAACTCCTTGATGTGTCGCCTGAATGGGATTTTGTGGGCCTCATCCCTGTGGGATACCCGGCGGAAACTCCGAAAACACCGCCGCGAAAACCTGTCCAGGACGTGGTCCGGTTCTTCCGGTAATGCTGTTTTTCGATGGCGTGTTTCACGTTTCAGGGAGAAAAGATACCCGCCACCATAAACCGGATATAGATAAAAAATGTTCGAGCCTTAAAGGAGGTTCCTCTCTATCAGTGCTTTTGCAATACACCCGTTCTGAGTTTCTGCGGGAGGGGAAGATATTGTTGCCGTGGGTGTCTTTCCCCGCATTCAAAAATAAAAAAATGAAATAGATGCCGTCTCCTCTCGCTCCGTGAAGCCATTGACTGTCTGACCTGATAAGTATAAAATTCACCTTATAATGGATATAGCCAGGAGGAGCGGGATGTGATTCATTTTTCAGGACCGTTCACTAACCATCGGAAAGGAGGCTTTAACGATGCCGATATTCATGATGTTTGGCAAGTATTCGACAGAGGCCCTGCAGGAGGCTTCTCAGGAACGGACAAAGAAGGCTGTTAAAATCATCGAAAAAAACGGAGGAAAAGTAATTTCCATGTTCGCCGTGGCGGGTGAACATGATCTCGTTTTCACCCTTGACTTCCCCGACACGGAGAAGGCGATGGCAACCTCGCTGGCGATCGGTCAACTAACGGGGATCTCCTTTGTTACATCTCCGGTTGTCGACGTGGAACAGTTCGATCGGTTGTTGTCCGAGGTGAAGAGTCTATAACGTAACCGGTAAAGAACTTTTGCTGGTTCGCGTTACCGCCTGTACATGCCACTCTTGAAGGGCTTGTTTTTTCTAATTGACTTTCTTTCTGAAGAGGCATAGATGCTGCTCCACTTCAGCCACTCTTCGCGTGAGATGGCACGAATGGGGCTGTTATCGATATATGCTTTCAGTGATTATTCTGGCGGTTGTCTTCGTAGCCATCTCTGTCAGACAGGTGGGCACGATACGGGTCGGGATCTGGCAGATCATGCTCTGCGGAGCCGTGCTTACTCTTCTCTCAGGAGAGATATCTCCCGCCCGTGCCTTATCAGCAATCAATGTGGATGTGATCCTCTTTCTCTTCGGGATGTTTGTCATAGGGCAGGCTCTCGAGGAGAGCGGGTATCTTGCGTGGCTTTCATTCCAGCTTTTCAGGCGGGTAAAATCGGTAAATCAGCTCGTCCTTCTTATTCTCTTCGGCATGGGTTCCCTGTCGGCGTTCCTCATGAACGACACCGTGGCGATTATAGGGACACCGATTGTTCTCTATCTCGCGAGGAGGCACGCCATCTCCCCCAAACTTCTCCTTTTCGCTCTGGCGTTTTCCATTACCATCGGGAGCACCATGAGTCCCATCGGGAACCCCCAGAATCTTCTGATCGCCATACACGGAAACATTCCCAATCCATTTGTTGCGTTTTTCCGTCACCTCTTCCTGCCCACGGCGCTGAACCTTTTCATAGCGTATTTCCTTCTGAAATGTTTCAACGGAAACCACTTCCACCACGCGCCGCTGAACCACGAACCGGAAATGATACAGGACCGACGCCTTGCCCGCCTCTCACAGGTATCGCTCATTCTGATCATCATTCTGATTGCGGCAAAAATCATCCTGGTCTTTTTCGGCGTATCGAGTGAGTTCAGGCTGACCTACATTTCCCTGGCCGGCGCGTTTCCCGTTCTTCTCCTCAGCCCGAAACGGTTCAGGATCATGAAGAATATCGACTGGTCCACCCTTGTCTTCTTCGCGGCCATGTTTGTGCTGATGCAGAGCGTGTGGGATTCAGGTATATTTCAATCGGCAATTGCCGTGCTTCCCGTCGATATCACCTCCGTTTCGATGATCTTCACCGTCAGCGTTCTGCTCTCCCAGCTTATCTCAAATGTTCCCCTGGTTGCGCTGTACCTCCCGATGCTGATGCATGCCGGAGCTTCCGCGGAGCGGATGATCGATCTTGCCGTGGGGAGTACTATCGCGGGGAACCTGCTGATTCTTGGAGCGGCCAGTAATATCATTATCATCCAGAACGCGGAGAGGAGAGGATCGACCGGTCTCAGCTTCCGCGGATTTGCGGCAATCGGAATCCCCCTGACAGCGCTCAACCTAGCGGTTTACTGGCTGTGTATGGAATTCCTGTGAAAAAGAGATTGTTCCCGATTATGACGCCAACGGGATAAAAGCGGCGGAGGAGGGCCAGTTAGTGCGTCCAGATGAAAAGAACTTTATCCTTGCTTTTACTTGCTCCCATCCTGTACATGACGCGTGCACCCAGGGGATGCGTCTTCCCTGCAGAAAGAAAGAATAAATTGATCGGGCATAGGCATACTGACGAGATGGATAATGAACAGTCATCCGTGGTGACGGAGAGCAGCGACCAGACAGAGGGGTTAGAATCCCGGCCGTACGTGCTGCCTGTTGTTATTCTGACAGTCGTCTTCTTCCTCAATTTCCTTTCCCGGATCATTCTTTCTCCTCTCGTCCCTGCCGTGGAATCGGATCTCGGGCTCAGCCACGGGACTGTCGGGTCGTTCTTCCTTCTGATCACTGCCGGTTACTTCGTTTCCCTCATCTGTTCAGGATTTATCTCTTCGCGCATCAACCACCGATGGACAATCGCCCTTTCTCTTGCCATGCTCGGCTGCGGGCTGCTTTTTGTTTCACGCGCCTCCAGCACTAGCACGATTGCTCTCGGGATGTTTGCCATCGGGCTCTTCACCGGGTTTTACCTCCCTTCGGGGATTGCTGCCGTTACCAGCCTCGTACATCCGACCAGGTGGGGACGGGCTCTCGCAATCCATGAACTGGCACCGAGCCTGGGTTTTCTGATGGCTCCCCTCCTTGCTGAAGTGCTCCTGGTTTTTGTTTCCTGGCGGGGCGTGGTGGCCACGATCGGCGGTGTTACTCTTCTCGCGGGGGCTATTTTCCCCTGGATTTTCCATGCGGGGGGATTTCATGGCAAGAAACCGGAACTTCATTCCGCCCTCGCCCTTTTCAGGGATCCGTCATTTCTGATTATCACCGGTCTCTTCTCTCTGGGGATCGGGAGTACGATCGGTATCTACTCCATGCTTCCTCTCTATCTTGTTGTTGAGCACGGGATCGAACGGGTGGAGGCAAATACCCTGGTTTCCCTTTCACGCCTTCTGACTCTCGGGACTGTTTTCCTCGGGGGGTGGGCAGCGGACCGTTTCGGCAAGGTGTGGACTATCCGGTTCGTCCTTTCTTTTACCGGTATTATTACTATTTTTCTGGGGCTCGTCCCCGCTCCCTGGTTGAAAGGAATAGTCCTCCTTCAGCCTCTCTTTTCGGTTTGTTTCTTCCCGGCGGGGTTTGCCCTCCTCTCGGCGACAGTGCCTCCTGAAAGCAGGAACCTGGCCGTTTCCTTCTCGATTCCCGTTGCCTTCCTGGTCGGAGCGGGTCTCTTCCCCATGGGAATTGGTTTGATGGGCGATGCCGGCATCTTCGAATTCGGGTTTATGACGGTGGGGGCGTTGATTTTTACCGGCGGCATTCTCACCCGCTTTACAAAACTGGGGGAGGGATAACTATTCCAGATACCGGGACAGCCCTTCAAAGGCCTTTTCCGCGTCTTCATAGCCCCGGTCATAGGTAGCGTAGAGTTTGTCCTTGCTGCGCTCGATCCGTCCCGCGGGCAGGTCTGAATGGGGACGGATGACGAAGGCTTCGCCGCTCTCTTCCATTCTGTCGACCCAATCCATCGTTTCGTTGTATTCGGTATGCCTGCGGCCGAGGGAGCGAGACAGGCCTGGGAAGCGTGGATAGCGGATGCGCGCCATCCGGGTGAAGTGAGAGGGCTTTTTGCGGTACCCATTCGGCCGTGTCAGGATGAGAACATGCTTCTTATTTCCGTCACGGATGCTCCTCCTGATGGGTACTGAATCGGAGATTCCTCCGTCCATAAGGATCAGCCCGTTGAACCGGACCGGTTTAGCGACAAAGGGGATGCAGGTCGAGGCCCGCAGAACAGGAAGATACTCTTCCCCCAATTCACTTTTTTCGAAATAGAGAGCCTCTCCGGTAACACAATCGGTGACGACCGTGATGCACGTTACCTCGCTGGTCCGGAAGGTTTCGTAATCGAAGGGAACCAGTGAGTTAGGGATCGTGTCGAAGATGAAATCCATCCCGAAGAGTTCGCCTCCCGCCAGGAGACGCAGGTAACTGAGATAGCGGGAATCGTTGACGTACCTGATATTGACGATTCTGTTCCGTTCCGGCTGGCGGGAGACGTAATTGGCAGCGTTGCAGGCCCCCATGGAGACGCCGATTACATAGGGGAAGAAGAGCCCTTTGTCCATGAAGAACCGGAGGACGCCCGAGGTATAGACCCCCCGGAGCCCTCCCCCTTCGAGTATGAGGCCGCTGCCTTTCAGATCCACCGCCAATTCCCCTTCCATGGCAAAAC
>CAZAST010000015.1:0-20024 GCA_964487805.1 uncultured Syntrophaceae bacterium | reverse complement strand
GCTCTATCCCTATGATATTGCGGGCTCAATTGCGCATTGCCGCATGCTTGCCGCTCAGGGGATTATCCCTTCTAAAGATGCCGAAGCAATCATATCCGGCCTCGAGGATATACTGAAAGACATGGAAGCAGGCACTTTCGCCTTTCCTTCCCATCTGGAGGATATTCACATGGCCATTGAGGCTTCCCTGATCGAGCGGATCGGGCAGGCGGGGGGCAAACTCCACACGGCGCGCAGCAGAAACGACCAGATATCCCTCGACATGCGGCTCTATTTGCGGGATGAGGTGGACCGGGTCCTTGATCTGGTGGCACAGCTCCAGGTCTCCCTCGTTCGCGTGGCGAGGAGGGAGATCGATACCATACTCCCCGGATACACGCACCTGCAGAAGGCCCAGCCCGTCCTTATGGCCCACTACCTCCTCGCCTACTGGGAGATGTTGGACAGAGACGCGGCGAGGCTCCGGGGATGCCGGGAGCGGATTAATGTCATGCCTCTCGGATCAGCGGCCCTGGCAGGGACAGGGTTTCCCATCGACAGGGACTATGTGGCCCGTTTGCTGGATTTCCCCGCGGTATCGAAAAACAGCATGGACGCCGTCTCGGACCGCGACTTCGTGGCGGAATTCATCTTTGACGCCTCCCTGCTCATGATGCATATGAGCCGCTTCTGCGAGGATCTGATCATCTGGTCCGGCGAGGAATTCGGGTTTGTAGCCATATCGGATGCCTTTACCACCGGCAGCAGCATCATGCCCCAGAAGAAGAATCCCGATGTGGCGGAATTGATACGGGGAAAGACCGGTCGCGTCTATGGAGATCTGACTGCCATACTGACCGTCATGAAGGGTCTTCCCATGACCTATGACCGTGATCTTCAGGAAGACAAGGAGCCCCTCTTCGACGCGGTTGACACGGTCAAGGCCTGTCTCGCCGTTCTTGGGGAGATGACGGGAGCGTTGACCTTCGACCGGGACAGGATGCGGGACGCTGCCGCGAGGGGGTTCGCAACGGCGACGGACGTGGCCGACTACCTGGTCATGAAGGGAGTGCCCTTCAGAGAGGCGCACGGTATTGTGGGGCGTCTCGTCAAGTACTGTATCGAGAAGGAGAAGGATATGCCTGCTCTGACGCTGGAGGAAATAGGTCTCTTCTGGAAGGACGCCGACACGGATATATATGGGCGGATGGACGTGTCCGGCTCGGTTGCGGCGCGAAAGAGTACGGGGGGAACGGCCAGGGAGACCGTGCTCAAAAGAATAGAAGAGATAGAATCCGGGCACACGGATTGAACGGAGAGAAGGTATGATCAAGCGGAAGAGAAGGTGGATCATATGCGGAGCGGTTCTCCTTTCTCTGGCTCTCATCAGCGCCGGGTGCGGCAAAAAGGCGGATCCGCGCTATCGCCCCGACACCCTTCCCGGGAAGACTTCAAATCTCACGGTGTCGGTCGATGATGGAAAAGCAATCCTCGAATGGAGCATCCCCGACCAACGGGACCGCGCGCCATATGTCAGGCTTTTCAGGAGCGCGCTGAAAACGGACGGCGGTGATTGCCCCGGCTGTCCCCGCATATATGCCATCCTGGACTATCTGCCCCTTCGCGATGCGCTCTCGACGGAGGAGGGGAAATGCAGGTATGTGGATGGGACCATACGAAGGGGCTTTATCTATTCGTATCGGCTGGTGCTCTGCACCTCCTCCGATACGTGCGGGGAGCAATCCAATACGGCGGAGGTCGTGATCCCCTGAGGGTGGAACGAACGGGTCATGCATTATTTTCACTATGTGGACAATCATCTGTGGTGTGAGGATGTGCCGGTCTCAACGGTGGCCGAAGCCGTGGGGACCCCGTTCTATCTGTACAGCCACAGAACGCTGAAAAGACATTTTGAGGTCTTTGACGCGGCTCTCGCCGATGTTCCGCATTTGATCTGTTTTTCGGCGAAGGCCAACTCCAATGGCGCCATCCTCAGGATATTCATCAG
This sequence comes from uncultured Syntrophaceae bacterium, assembly GCA_964487805.1. Classification (GTDB taxonomy): domain Bacteria; phylum Desulfobacterota; class Syntrophia; order Syntrophales; family UBA2210; genus UBA6078. The sequence goes on along the minus strand of CAZAST010000015.1, from coordinate 18,037 downwards.
AGAGGGAAGCGGCGTTGATATCGTTTCCGGGGGGGAACTCTACCGGGCCCTCGAAGCGGGAGCGGATCCCCGCAAGATCGTCTATTCCGGGGTCGGGAAGAGGGAGGACGAGATACGGTACGCGCTGGAGAACGATATACTGATGTTCAACGTCGAGTCCTCGCAGGAGCTTGAGGCGATTGATGCCTGCGCCGGACGGATGGGTGCCGTTGCGCGGATAGCCCTGCGCGTGAACCCGGATGTGGACCCCATGACCCATCCCCATATATCGACGGGGATGAAAGAGAACAAGTTCGGGATCGATATCGGACGGTCCCTGGAAGAATACCGCCGTGCCGCAAAGCTCGGTCACACCGAGGTCATCGGGGTGGATTGCCATATCGGCTCGCAGATCACGCGGATCGACCCGTTTGTCGACGCGCTGGACCGCTTGATAGCATTGATATCTGCCCTCCGAAGCGAGGGGATTGACATCAGGTATCTCGATCTGGGGGGCGGCCTGGGCATTACCTATGATCAGGAAACGCCGCCTCATCCGGCGGATTACGCGAAAGCGATTATGGACCGGGCGCGAGATATGGACTGCACCTTCATATTTGAACCGGGGCGGGTCATTGTGGGGAACGCGTGTATCCTGATCTCCCGAGTGCTGTACACAAAGACCAACGCGGAAAAGCGGTTCGTCATCGTCGACGCCGGCATGAATGACCTCATGAGGCCGGCCCTCTACGATTCGTACCATAAGATCCAACCGGTCGAATTCTCGGAGCGGAAAGAGATCCTCTCCGATGTGGTCGGCCCCATCTGCGAATCGGCGGATTACTTTGCCAGGGGGCGGTCCATCCCCCGGCTGGAACGGGGAGATCTGATGGCTGTCATGAGTTCCGGGGCATATGGGTTTTCCATGTCTTCGAACTACAACTCGCGGCCGAGGGTTCCTGAGGTGCTTGTCAGGGATGACGCGTTTCACGTGATACGGTCTCGAGAAACCAGAGCGGATCTGGTAAGAGGAGAATCAATCCCGGAATTTTTGCGATAAGGGATGCAGTCTGGCACAAATAATTTTAAACAGGAGGAAAGCCTATGTTTAAGGGAGCGATAGTGGCGATCGTAACGCCCTTCAAGAAGGGAGCGGTGGATGAGGAGGCGCTCAGGGAACTGATCGAGTTTCAGATAGAAGGGGGAACCGACGGTATTGTCCCCTGTGGCACGACAGGCGAGAGCGCGACCGTATCGCATGAGGAGCACAGCAGGATCATCGAGATCACCGTGGACGCCGTCAGGAAGAGGGTTCCCGTTATCGCGGGGACCGGCTCCAACAGCACCAGGGAGGCCATCCGGCTTACCGAGCACGCCTACAAGGTGGGAGCGGACGGTGCCCTGATGATCACCCCGTACTACAACAAACCGACGCAGGAGGGGTTGTATCAGCATTTCAAGGCGGTGGCCGAGGCCGTGCCCATCCCGATCATACCCTACAATGTGCCCAGCAGGACGGGGGGTAACATCCTGCCGGAAACCGTCGCGCGGCTTTCAAAGATCAGTAATATCGTGGGGATCAAGGAAGCAACGGGAGATCTGAGACAGGTAAGCAAGGTTGTTGAGCTGTGCGGTGACAATCTCGCCGTCCTGTCCGGCGATGATTTCACTGTTCTGCCGATCCTTGCGGTCGGGGGGAAGGGGGTCATCTCAGTCGTATCCAATATCATCCCCGAAGACATGTCCGCCATGATCGACGCCTTCGAAGCGGGCGATCTGAAAAAGGCCCGCGATCTCCACTTTAAGATGAGTCCCATCATGGACGGGTGTTTTCTGGAGACCAATCCCATACCGGTAAAGGAAGCGCTGATAATGATGGGAAAGATCGAAGATGAGATCAGGCTTCCCCTGTGCGGGATGTCCGATGCCAATCGTCAGAAATTACGAAAGATCATGACGGATTACGGTCTGATCACATAACGGTGAGTGCCATGATAAACATCATAGTGACCGGAGCCGCGGGAAGAATGGGGGGGCGGATCATTACCCTCATTCACGGTGATGACCGGATGGAGCTCGTGGGAGCGGTGGAACAGAAGGGACATCAGCTTACGGGGACCGATGTGGGCGCTTATCTGGGTCTGGGCGAGACGGGAGTATTCCTGGAAGGTGATCTCGCGGCATGTATAGAACGGGCGGATGTCGTTATCGATTTCAGCAGCCACACGGCCTCCCTCGAAAATCTTCGAGTGGCGGCCGAACACGGCAGGGCAATCGTCATCGGCTCCACGGGATTCACTGCGGAAGAGATGGAGGATGTCGCCCGCATCTCCCGGGGAGCGCGATGCGTCCTGGCCCCCAATATGAGCGTGGGCGTCAATGTCATGTTCAAGGTCCTGAAAGATCTGGCCGCTATTCTGGGGGATGAGTATGACGTGGAGATCAGCGAGACGCACCACAACCAGAAGAAGGACGCCCCCAGCGGGACAGCCGTGAAGATGGCCCAGATCATAGCGGAGGCTCTTGACAGAGATATTGAGAAGGTCGGTGTGTATGGCCGCAAGGGGATGGTCGGGGCGCGCCCCCAGAGGGAAATCGGCGTTCACACGATGCGGGCTGGCGACATTGTGGGAGAGCACACGGTTCTCTTTGGTGGCATGGGAGAGCGGATCGAGTTTACCCACCGCGCCCACAGCCGGGATAATTTCGCCCGGGGTGCCCTCCGTGCGGCCTTGTGGGTTGTGGACAGAGACAACGGCCTGTATGACATGCAGGATGTTCTGGGTTTGAAGGGCTGACGACGAGGGAGCCTTCCGTGGACAGCGGTGTCATCTGCTTTCTGGGCATTGGTTCCAATATGGGAAATCCCGTTGCGAACTGCGCCCGCGCGGAAAAGCTCATCTCCGGTATGGACGGCGTCGGGGTTCTGAGACGCTCATCGCTCTACAGAACGGAGCCGGTGGGGGTCACGGAGCAGGAATGGTTTGTCAACGGGGTTATGGAGATCCGAACAACCCTTGGACCGCGCCCTCTCATGGATGTGATGCTGCACGTGGAAAACGCGATGGGGAGAATCAGGGGCGTTCAATGGGGGCCCCGGATCATCGATATCGATATCCTTCTCTACGGACATGCCGTTATAAATGAGGAGTCCCTGAGTATCCCCCATCCCCGGCTGCACACGCGGCGCTTTGTCCTTGTGCCGCTGAACGAGATAGCCCCCCATGTCATACATCCCGCCTTCGGGATCTCCGTGAGGGGTCTCCTGGACCGGCTTGATGATACCGGTACCGTTGAATGGATGAGCGGCGAATGGGGCCGCTCTGCAGGTGAAGATGATTAGGTTAATAATTGCAGGCGTTATCGTATATGTGATATATCGTCTTTCCAGAGCGTTGTTTGCCCCGTCGGAGAGGAAGGTATCGGGGCGCGCTTCGGGAACGCCCCACCGCATTGAAGGGGAGGATCTGGTGAAAGATCCATGCTGCGGAACCTATGTTCCTGTCAACAGCGCTTACAAGGCCGTTGTGAAGGGCGAAACCGTGTATTTTTGCAGTAAGGAATGCCTTGAGAAATACAAGAAGGAAAACAGTTAAGGAGCGTGTATGAAGTTTTTTATTGATACCGGTAATATCGAAGAGATAAAAGAGGGACTGAAACTGGGGATGGTTGACGGCGTTACCACGAACCCCTCTCTTGTGGCGAAGGAAAAGAAAGATTTCGATACGGTCACCAGAGAGATCCTGAAAATTGTGAAGGGGCCGGTGAGTCTTGAAGTGGTGAGCGAAAACGCCGAAGGGATGATTTCCGAAGGGAAGAAACTGGCGCAGCTGGCCGAAAACGTGGTAATCAAGGTTCCCCTGACAACAGAAGGATTGAAGGCCACCCGGGCCCTGTCTGACCAGGGGATCGGGGTGAACCAGACGCTGATATTTTCGCCGGTGCAGGCCCTCCTCGCCGCCAAGGCGGGAGCGCGGTACGTGAGCCCCTTCATAGGGAGGCTGGACGATATTTCCCAGACGGGGATGGATCTGGTGGAGCAGATACTGACCATATTCGACAATTATGCCTTCGACTGCGAGGTCATCGTGGCCAGCATCAGGCATCCCCTGCACGTTCTCCAGGCGGCGCTCCTCGGGGCCGATATTGCCACAATCCCCTTCAAGGTGATACAGCAACTGACTCGTCACCCCCTTACCGACAGAGGGGTCGAACAATTTCTGGCCGACTGGCGCACCGTTCCAAAGGGATGACATGACGCATTTTCCGAGAGGCTTTTTTGACAGTCTGAAGACATCGAAGGCTACGGGCCAGGTGTTCAACCTGCCCAACAGTATCACCCTCATCCGGCTTGCGGTGATCCCCGTGCTGTTCCTGCTTCTCCTCTCACCCGGCAGAATTCTGAGCATGATCATCGCCGTCCTTTTTATCATGGCGGCAATCACCGACCTGATAGACGGGTATGTGGCGAGGAAGTACAATATCGTCACCACCATGGGGAAGTTTCTGGACCCCATCGCCGATAAGCTCGTGGTGACCACCGCCATGATTATGCTGATCCCCATCGGCAGAATCCCAGCCTGGATCGTCGCCATTATTATCATGCGCGATCTCCTGGTGGACGGTCTGAGGAGTATCGCCTCGGCCGACGGTCTCGTTATCGACGCGAGCAGGCTGGGGAAGCAGAAGACGCTGTGCCAGATTGTCGCCGTATCTGCGCTTCTGATACATTATGATACGGTTTTCGGCCTCAACGCCCACGCGGTGGGCATGGTGGTCCTCTATCTCGCCCTCGTGCTGACGGTCTGGTCGGGCGCCGATTATTTCTTGAAGTTCTATAAACAGAAAATCAGGGAATAGCAGAGAGGGCATGAAAAGTTTTCGTTGACAACGAAGGCGGATTTTATTAAGAAACGGGTCTTGAAAATCAAGCGGGCGTAACTCAGTGGTAGAGTGCAACCTTGCCAAGGTTGACGTCGACGGTTCGAATCCGTTCGCCCGCTCCAGTTTTGGGCGGCATAGCCAAGTGGCTAAGGCAGCGGTCTGCAAAACCGTTATTCACCGGTTCGAGTCCGGTTGCCGCCTCCACTGTAAAATGGGGGATAGGCCTTTCGCTTACCCCCCATTTTTATCTGTTTGTGCTCCTTTTTTCTGTGCCCGTTCATCCGGAGGGAAAAGGGTATGACCTTTCAGAAAAGCATTCTCTGCATCGGCGCGGGGTACGTGGGTGCGCCATCCATGGCGGTGATAGCCCGCAAATGCCCTCGGTACCGGGTCGCGGTCGTTGACATTGATCCGAATCGTATCGCGGCGTGGAACTCTGACACGCTCCCCATATACGAACCCGGGCTTGACGAAATCGTACAAGAGGTTCGCGGCAGAAATCTCTTTTTCAGCACTCAGATCGAAGAGGAGATACGGAACGCGGGCATGATCTTTGTCAGCGTGAACACCCCCACCAAGACATTCGGTGCCGGGGCCGGTATGGCTGCCGATCTCCAGTACTGGGAGAGGACGGCCCGCCAGATACGGGAGGTGTCGCGGTCTCCGAAAATCATCGTGGAAAAGAGCACCCTCCCGGTAAAAACAGCCCTTGCCATGGAGCGTATACTGACTGCCACCCATAATGGCGTCCGCTTCGATGTCCTGTCAAACCCGGAATTCATGGCTGAGGGAACGGGAATCCGGGACCTGGAGTCTCCTGACAGGGTTCTCATCGGGTCGCGCGAGACGCCGGAGGGGATCAGAGCGAGGGATGAACTGGTCGAGATCTACGCGAACTGGGTGCCGAGGGAACGCATCATCACCTCCAATATCTGGAGCAGCGAACTGTCGAAGCTTGTCTCAAACGCCTTTCTCGCCCAGAGGATATCTTCCATAAACGCCATTTCATCCCTTTGTGAAAGAACGGACGCCGATATCACCGAAGTAGCCCGCGCTGTCGGGATGGATCATCGGCTGGGGGATAAATTCCTGAATGCCAGCATCGGTTTCGGAGGCTCATGCTTCAAAAAGGATATCCTCAATCTGGTCTATCTGTGCCGGCAGTACGGTCTTGATGAGGTGGCCGATTACTGGGAAGGGGTGGTGCGGATCAATGACTATCAGAAGGAGCGTTTCATCCTGAATATGCTGGGCGCCATGTTTAATACCCTCGCCGGTAAACGTGTATGCCTGTTCGGGTTCGCCTTTAAAGCCGATACGGGAGACACACGGGAAAGCCCCGCCATATCGGTATCCCGGAGGCTTGTGGAAGAACGTGCCGAACTGGTGATTACGGACCCCCGGGCCCTGCCTAATGCCGAAAGGGACCTCGCCGACATAGGGGAGAGCGTATCTTTTGTCGAGGACCCCTGCGAAGCGGCGGCAGGATGCGACGCCATCGCCGTTATGACCGAATGGGATATATACGCTTCGCTGGAATACAAAAAAATATATGAAACCATGCGTAAACCCGCCTTCATCTTCGACGGAAGGAACATCCTTGATCATGAATCGCTTTTCAGAATCGGATTCAATGTCTTCCCCGTCGGTAAACCACCGTTGACACATTTTTGATGGACCGGTGAGGGCGGACAGGATCGGAGCATCACGTACCTCCAAATCCTCGTATCCGTTGCCGCCTCCGCAAAGGAATCGTTATGATCGTTATATTCACCGATCTGGACGGCACCCTCTTGGATGCCGAAACCTATTCCTGTCGCCCTGCCGCAGATGCACTCAGGGAAATCGCCGACTACCGGATCCCCCTTGTCATTATCAGCAGCAAAACGGCAGCCGAGATAGAGTGGATACGCCAGGATTTGAAGAATCAACACCCGTTTATCTCGGAAAACGGTGGCGGGATCTTCATCCCTGAGGGGTATTTCCCTTTTCCCGTTTCATACACCAGGAAAGTGGATAACTATCTCATTGTTGACATCGGTGTTCCCTATACGCGGCTCACTGCTTTTCTCGACGGAATCACAGGAAAGTATTCTCTGCCCGTCAGGGGGTTTCATGCGCTCACGGTTGAGGAGATATCCCGACTTGCCGGACTTTCGATCGATGAGGCAGTGCGGGCGAAGGAGAGGGGGTATGATGAACCCGTTCTTTTTGATGGCGATGGAGCACAGTGGTGTGTTCTGGAAAAGGCGGTTACTGCGGAAGGTCTCGGGCTTACCCGGGGCGGACGTTTTCACCATCTGAGCGGGCCGCATGACAAGGGAACCGCCGCGGGTTTGCTGATGGACTGGTACCGCCACGGGGATCGGAACCTACTGTTTGCGGGGTTGGGAGATGCCGCGAACGACCTCCCCTTTCTCAGGCTGGTTAACCACCCCATACTCGTGCGGCGGCCTGACGGGACGTACGAAACGGGGATAAACATTCCGGGATTAACCCGTACCGATCGACCGGGTCCCGCGGGCTGGAATGAGGCGGTTCGCACGCTCATTCATCCTGACGGGTCCCCTTATGTGCAGGCCCCTCTGGATACCTGATCCTTGAGATAGTATAATCCCAGAAGATACGGTTTTTGCGATAGAAAGGCCCGCGCCTGATTTTTGACTTCCTGTTCCGCGTAATCGATGCTGTAGCGGAAAGTCGTGTAATCAAAGGCGAGGCTGCGCGCGAAATAGAGGGGTTTCAGAACATCGATGATTTCCTTTTTCGCCTCTTCCGTGGCTCCGTCAAAAAGGAACAGAAGCCGGTACACAACCTGTGTCCAGAGCATGATATCCATATCGTAGTGGTCGATGGCGATCATGGCGCGTATCCTGTTATGGGCATAGGGACTCAGATAGTTTCTGATCGTTTGTTGGTAAGCGCCGTACTCGTTCCGGCATTGTTCTTTCAGATTCAGTATATCCACGGAAAGCATCTGCGGCTCCAGCATCTTCTTGAGCCCGTATCGGGCCACCGGACGGGCCTCGCTGTACGGGTAGGAGAACCCCTCAAGCGATGTCTCAAGCCACACCTTTCGATTTTGGATGATGAGTGAAAAGAGCGTGTACACCACCTCTTCGAACATCTTGCCGAGTTTCGGTGCGCTGGCGTTATGTATCTTGTTCCCGAGTCCCGACTGGCATATCTTGAAATTTCCGAAGAAAGCGTTCAGGGACATGAAGATGTCGATGCCGTACTGTCTCGTCATTTCGTTCCATTCCTGGTCGAGCCAATGAGCGCAGAGCCGGGGAGAGAAGGCGAAATCACCTCCGATCGGCTGCCGGGCGTCAACCCGCGCAAGGGATAACGCGAGGGGATAACACAGATGGTTGGTGATCGTGCCGTCGAACTGATGCCTTGAATACAGGGGAGTAACGAGATCATGCCCCCGTTTGATGGGATAACCCAGATATTTTATCCACTCCGGCGTAATGGATCTCAGGTCCGCATCGACGGCGATCATGACCTTGGATTGCACGTCCCTGCAGAATTGGAACAGGTTGTAGAAATTGTTTCCCTTCCCCTTGACGCCTTCCGGTGTAGTGATGTATCGCTTCTCGATTTTTTCGGGGACAGTGGCGGACAGGAACGCATCCTTCGTTCCGTCCATGCTGTTGTTATCGCAGTTGACGATGACGCACTTCGCGTCAGGAAAATATTTGGCAAGTCCCGCTCCCGCCACTCGTGCAACATATCCTATCGTCGGCGCCTCATTGTAGGAGGGGATGCCGACCACGACATCAAAATTTTCACTCATATCCTTTCCCTGTCTTGTGTTATCGGGCCTTTGCAAAAAAAGCCGTCTCCTGTTTCACCGCATCCCGTATATCGTCGAGAATGCCTGATTGCTTCATGATAATCCGCTCCCACGAAACGGTTTGTGGAATCTCGAATATGCGATTTCTGCTTTCTTCTTCGTAGGCGATCAGGTCGTCGATCAACCCGGCGCCCTTATACCGTTCAAATCTCTTATCGCTCACGAGCAGATGCAAAAGATTATCGCTTACGAGATGGAGGGGCGCGGTGATGGATTCCCCGGCAGCCAGAATGGCGTCCCGGAACACCCCCTTTACCATGGCTTCCTCCGCATCCCTATCATATTCGAGATTCGAGAAGGATGCATTATCGGCGTATTTCTTGACCAGCTCATCGGCCACGTTCAGATAGGTGGCTGTGATATCCCGCACGAAGTAATCGGATATCTCGAACCCTTCTTCGACCACCAGCGTCCAGAGGAGTGTGGTCACGATGTCTGTTGCCATCTTGTAGAGTCCCGCCTGCGGATTGTCCTCCGAAAGGGACTGATGCTTATGCTCAAAAGGAGCGGAAGAAAACTGCACCTGCGCGATATTATTAGCTTTCCGGTAGGCCTCTATGAGGGTGAAGAGCTCCACCCCCCAGTTGGTGGCAAAATGCATCCGCTTGAGTAAATTTATTTCAAATCCCACTTCACCTGAGAGTTGATAGTTGAATGAGATCAGGTAATCCACGAGGTTTATGAATTTTTCGTCCTGCGACTCCCGGAATTTCAGCTTGAGAGCCAGAAGGAAAGGATCAAGGAGAAGACGTTTGACCCTTCCGTACATCCGATTATTGGCGATTCTTATGTATGCGGCTTTGGAAAACTGGTAGTTCAGGACGATGAGGGGATAAAAAAGACGGTTGAGCTGCCGGTAGTGAAACGTCCGTATATCGGCGTCGATGACGCCTACGTAGTTGGCCCCGATCGCCTGTGCCACGCCGAAGGACATGAACATGTTCCGTCCCTTGCCGGGCTGCCTGAAACCGGGGCTGAAACTGTCGATTTTCTTGTAGAGCTCCTTGAACCGCTCTCCCTCGTTATGCTGGATGATATAGTTCCGTATTCCATGGTTCTTGAGAAGGGCGGCAAGCTCAACGGCCTCGGCATCGGTAGCCGCATCAAGACCGAAGATGATCCTGTTGAGGTAGGAAACCCTCCCGAGTTGCTTGAGAATATTTTCAAAGACCGGGCGGTTTTCCTCCAGGGTAAATTCTGTCGCCAGCGTCGGTATGACGAGCATCGCCTTCTTCCCCCGCAGGGACGCCCTCAGTCTCGGACCAAGGTTCTGTTTGTCTTTGTCAACCAGATACAGAGTCGTGATATTCCTGCATCTTTGAGAAAAGCTTATCATCTGTTCTCCTCCCGGGGCCAGCGTTTGTCATGAGATTCATTATGAGCAGGCGAATTCTCTTCCTGCGACGTTTCGATCGGCGAGCGAAGGCGGGACTACAACCATCGCTATTACATACGATTTAAAATAACAGATTATTCTAGGAATAACAACCACCCTTTTCCCCGTGCCCGCGGCATGGATACACGCGCGGGAGATACGAGACAAAAAGGTTGACAGTCTCGAGTGACTGGGAATATGGTTTTGCCCGTCCTGCGGAGGGCCTTTTTTCTTGAGAATGCCACGGACGCAGCTCGTTTTTACATGAACTATTGATGATGAATCCATACTGAGGCTGACATGCGATGAGAAGCATCAAGAAATTTTCCCACCCCGATTCGATTGCCGTTATCGGTGCCAGTGATCGCGAAGGGAGCTTGGACCGGCAGGTGATAACGAATCTTCTCTACGGGTATGGGGGAACCATCTGTCCCGTCAACGCGAACTATGAACAGATTGAAAGTCTCCGCTGTCTTCCCTCGATGGAGGAAATCCCGGGTAACGTAGCCTTGGTCATTATCATTGTTCCCGCTCCGGCCGTGCCTCAGTCACACCCTTACCGTTTCCTGCTGTGTTTCCACGAACGCGCTGTGGAGAATATTGGGAAGCCATTTGTATGTCAGCAATCGGTGACGTGATGTAGCCTTTTGACAGAGCTCCACTGTATTTGTTGTCCTTAAGAAAAGCGGTCATTGAGAGGAAAGATATGAGACCAAGAATCTTTTACGGCTGGTGGATTGTTTTCGCCTGCTTTCTTATATCTCTCTATATAAGCAGTGTCATACTTTTTGGCTTCACCGCCTTCTTTGAGCCGCTGGTCCAGGAATTCGGCTGGAGCTACACGCAGGTCTCATTGGCGTCAAGCCTCCGAGGGCTGGAGATGGGGATACTTGCTCCGTTAATCGGATTTCTTGTGGCTCGTTTCGGATCACGGAAATTGATTCTTTTGGGGGTGTTTACTGTCGGTATCGGTCTGATCATGATGAGTTATACACAATCCCTCCTCATATTTTACTGCGCCATGGGTTTTATTGCCTTCGGGGCCGGAGGTTGTACAACCGTAGTCACCATGACCGCGGTCGCACGCTGGTTTCGAAAGAATGTCGGCAAGGCTTTGGGGATTATGTCGTCCGGGTTCGGCGCCAGTGGACTTTTTATCCCCGGTATTGTGTGGATAATCGATGGATATGGCTGGAGATCGGCCTTGATTATATTCGGGTTAGGCGTATGGCTGATCGGTATCCCCCTCGCATTTGTCGTGCGCGATTCTCCTGAACAGTATGGCTATCTCCCCGATGGTGCATCCGTTGATGATCCTGCGGCTCAGGAAAACCCGCAAGACAGGGAGCCTGCGATAACGATCCGTGCGGTGTTTAAAGAGAGGACGCTTCTCTACCTTAACCTGGCGGAAAGCATACGCTTTATGTGCGTCGTGGCTGTGATGACTCACATTATGCCCTATCTGAGCAGTATCGGGATGTCCCGATCATCCGCCGGTTTCATCGCCGCTGCGGTACCGTTGATCAGTATTGTAGGGCGCTTTGCTTTCGGCTGGCTTGGAGACGTGTATGACAAGCGCTATGTGACATCAGCAGCCTTTTGCCTCATGGCTCTTGGTATTCTTGCCCTTGCTTTTGCTCATATGAAGCTGGGCCTCTTCATCTTTCTCCTGTTATTTCCTTCAGGTTTTGGAGGCATTGCGGTTCTGCGTGGAACGGTTATAAGGGAATACTACGGCATCAATTCTTTCAGCATCATGATGGGGATCATGATGGGTTTCGGCGCAGCAGGTGGTATCATAGGCCCCACGCTTGCCGGTTTCGTTTTTGACACCTTGAAAAGTTATCACATTGCGTGGATCAGCCTGTCCGTCCTTCTCTTTTTAGCCATTGCGCTGGTCCTGAAAATCAGACCTCACGTCCAGCCGGACATGTCTCGCGATTGACATGAACAGCCATGACCCTATGATTCTTCATATCGATATGGATGCCTTCTACGCCTCCGTTGAGGAACTGGACAATCCCGCCCTGAAGGGTCGCTGCGTCATCGTGGGGGGGCAGTCCGAACGCGGCGTTGTCTCCGCGGCCAATTATGAGGCGCGAAGATTCGGCGTCCATTCCGCCATGCCCCTGTTTCAGGCGCGCAGGAAGTGTCCCGGCGCGGTCTTTCTACCTCCCCGCATGAGTCGCTACCGTGAGCTGTCGGAACGGATCATGTCCATCCTCCGCGAATTTTCGCCTCTTGTCGAACCGATATCGATCGATGAGGCCTTTGTGGATATTGCCGGGTGCGAACGTCTTTTCGGCGGGATAGAGGAAATTGCCCGTTGTATCAAACGGAGGATCAGGGATGATGTGGGGCTGTCCTGCTCGCTGGGGGCGGCGCCGAACAAGTTTCTGGCCAAAATCGCCTCCGATATGGATAAGCCCGACGGATTGACGATCATAGTACCGGAGCAGGTTGCTCCTTTTATCGAGGTTCTTCCCGTCCACAAGGTTCCCGGTGTGGGGAAGAGCGCCCGGGAAAAACTCAGATCAATGGGAATCGAGACCCTTGGTGATGTCAATAAATACCCTGAAGAGCTTCTCGTAAAAAGGCTCGGTATATTCGGACACCGCCTCGCCCAATTCGCCCGCGGCATGGACCAGTCAGCCGTAACCCCTGATTCGGAAACGAAATCGGTCAGCGCGGAGGAGACCCTCCCATCGGATACCGGCGATAAGGAACTCCTCAAGCGATACCTGATGGGACAAGCGGAACGGGTTGCCAGGGAGCTGAGATCGCTGGGAGTGGGTGCCCGGACCATAAGCGTCAAGATAAAAGAGTCCGATTTCAGACAGGTTACCCGGAGCGTTACGATCAGAGAGGCAACGCAGTCTTCCCAGGTCATTATCAAAGAGGCGGTCCGTCTCCTTGACGGGTATCAGATATCCGAAAAAGTACGTTTGATCGGTGTGGGTGTCTCACATCTCGCCTCTGCCGCGGAACCGTTGCAGATGGATCTATTTGAACGAACCGACATACGCAGTTCTCGCCGGCGGAAACTCGATGAGGCGATCGACACGATCACCGGAAGATTCGGAACGGATGCCATCGGACGGGCGAGCCTGAAAGACTGCAAGTGATGGCGCTCGTCGATTTTTCCTGAAATGAGTGCCCCGGTATGATACTATTTCCTCGACTGGAGCGCATGACGAGGGAATGTGGTAATAAGGCCTGGGGGGTTCTATGAATCGAAGAGATTTTCTCAGAAAGGCGTGTATTGCCGGAATCGGCCTGTCAATTCCCGGCACCCTTGATTCCTTCATCGGACATCTGTATGCCTCGGAATATGCCGACATCGGCGTGGCCAGGGGAGCATCTCCTGCAGCGGCGACAAAGGCAGCCATCGACGCGATCGGCGGGATATCCCGTTTCATATCGAGGGGGGATATTGTTGTCGTCAAGCCGAATATCGGATGGGATCGAACCCCTGAACAGGCGGCAAACACGAACCCCGAGGTCGTGGCTGGACTGGTAAAACTCTGCTACGACGCCGGGGCCAAAAAGGTAAAAGTCTTTGACAATCCGTGCGTTGATCCCCGCAGAAGCTATCACCAGAGCGGCATCAAAGACGCCGCGTCTGCGGTCGGCGGGGAGGTCAGCTTCATGGACGAGAGGAAATTCAAGGACGTGGCGCTCGGCGGACGGTTCCTGAACAAGTGGCCCCTCTATGCCGATATTCTCGAAGCGGACAAGGTGATCAATGTCCCCATCGCAAAGGTCCACGGTTCTTCCGCCCTGACCCTGGGGATGAAAAACTGGATGGGGATCATGGGGGGATGGCGGGGGCGTGTTCACATGAATCTGGATCAGGGTATCGTGGATATCTCACAATTCATGAAACCCGCGCTGATCGTCCTTGATGCCGTCCGGATCCTGACGGCACACGGGCCGCAGGGGGGGAATCTCGTCGATGTCAAAACCCTGAATACGGTGATAGCGGGGACCGATCAGGTGGCGGTCGATGCCTATGGGGCGACCCTCTTCGGTCTCACAGGGAGTTCTCTCGGGTATGTGCGCATGGGCCATGAAATTGGACTCGGCACGATGGACCTTTCACGGCTGATCATCAGAACCGCTGTCGTTTGATCGTTGTCAACGCCGGATCATATGGAATGGATATCCGGTTGTTTCCTGACCGTCCGAAAACCGTCGGTGTGGGTGCGGATTGATGAAAGCGCATACCCTTCGCATGCTTCGGCGCCTTTCCCAGGGGATATCTCTCCTCTTGTTCCTGTTCCTCTTCATACAGACGGAATCGAAGGGAGAGGACGAGCTGGGGTATCCGGTCAGGATCTTTCTCGATTTTGATCCCCTTATTGCCCTTTCCACCCTTCTGTCCGCCCACACCCTTGTGGCGGGATTCTTTTTTTCCCTGATTGTGGTCGTGCTCACGGTTTTTCTGGGGAGGGTCTTCTGCGGCTGGATCTGTCCGCTCGGAACACTGCACGACTCAGTCGGTTACTTCAACCGGAGAAAGGCTGCACAGACCCGCCGAAACCGGCATACACTGAAATACTACATCCTCTTTTTCCTCCTCGCCTCTTCCCTTTTCACCGTCCAGGTCACCGGCATCCTGGACCCCATGAGCCTCCTGATCCGCTCCCTCTCCCTCAGCGTCTATCCCCTGGTGAATTATCTTGCCAGTGCTTTTTTCGATACCATTTACATCCTGGATATACCGGTGGCGACCGAGGTTTCCGAGTGGGTCTATGATGTTCTCAGGTGGGCTGTCCTTTCCTTCGACCAGCCGCACTTTTTCCAGGGGATTTTCATGGGTGTCCTGTTTCTCCTCATACTGGGGTTGAATCTGTATGAGAGGAGATTCTGGTGCAAATACCTCTGCCCTCTCGGAGCGCTCCTGGGTGTCCTCTCCCGCTACGCCCTCCTGAAACGATCGGTAAGCGAGGGGTGCACCGCGTGTGGTGTCTGCCGGAAGGTCTGCCCGAGCGGCGCTGTCATCGACGGCAGTGGCACATGGAGAGGGTCGGAATGTCTCTACTGCATGGACTGTGACGATCTGTGCCCCGAAGGGGCTATCAGCTTCGGATGGAAGGGGAGCCGCGAAGGGGTTCCCATCGATCTCTCCCGCCGGAATGTTTTTTTATCACTCACGGCGGGTGTTGCCGTTGTTCCGCTGTTGCGTATCGTTCCACGATCCGGGGGGGGAGGCTGGCACAACCCGGTCCTGATACGGCCGCCGGGCGCTCTGGGGGAGAAAGAATTTCTCAGACGGTGTGTCCGCTGCGGGGAGTGCATGAAGGTATGCATCACGAACGGTCTTCAGCCCACCCTTTTCGAGGCGGGGCTTGAAGGGTTATGGACACCCCTGCTTGTCCCGAAGGTCGGCTACTGCGAGTTCCGTTGCACCCTGTGCGGGCAGGTATGCCCCACGGGGGCGATAGTCAATTTGACGGTTCCCGAGAAACAGCAGACAAAGATCGGCATGGCGGTGATCGACACGGCGCGCTGCCTTCCGTACGCTTACGACACGCCCTGCCTCGTGTGCGAAGAGATGTGCCCCACCCCGGAGAAAGCCATATGGTTAGAGGGGGTAACGGTGCGATCCCGCGATGGGAATGAGATTGTTCTGAAACGGCCGAAGGTTGATGTGGAACGATGTGTCGGCTGCGGTATCTGCGAGGCCCGCTGTCCCGTTCAGGGGCGGCCCGCCATCTATGTGATCAGCACGAATGAATCGCGATCGGAAGACAACCGGTTTCTCCTGACCCCGTGACCCCTGAGAAAACCTCCGGCCGGAACAGAAAGATCACCGGTCCCCCTCAATGCCCTGCACCCGCGGGTCGTCCCGGGAAAGGATGTTGCAGGTCTGGGTTACCTCGTCAAACAGGATGAGGGCCTTTCCCGCCTCAATCTGTCTTCTGACGCTCTTGATTTTGTGCTCGAAAGCGATGTCGGTTTTCCCGTAGTCGGTCCCTTCACGGGTGATAAACTCTTCGATAACCGCCGTCAGGGTTTCCGGGGACAGCTGTTCATGGGGAATCCGTACCCCCCTTATTTCGTCTCGTTCCCGATCCATCTGTTCCGCCTTTTGATTCCGCACCATGGATCGAACCTTATACACAGGTTTCTCCCCCTTTCAAGCGAAACCTCACGATTATCCTTCCGCGGACATCTGTTTGAATGCCGGTTGTGAAAAGATGAACTTTTCCATGACCCACCCGAACTCTCCGGAGGGCAGTTTGACGAACAGCCAGTCCGGTGAGGTCCCGTGGATTTCCAGAATCGCTCCCTGAGGTACTTGAGAAGTGACGGCATGTTCCGCGCCTGGTCCTGATCGCACGTTCAACAGAGGAGGAATGACCGATGCCTGGCCGAGCATCGGGGACGCGCTGTGATAACAGGCAGTTGCGGCAGGTGAGGCTGTTTCATAGGGAGGGTCCACAACGATGTACCCTGAAGGGCCTCTGGTATAGTAGCCCTTGCCGTAATAGTAATATTTGACTCCTCCCCTCCAGAACGTTACGTGTCCGGGGGGCAGTTCAACCACGACGGCCCCGGGGGGAGGTGTGGTAACGATGTGCTGGTGTTGGAGGGATTGGTAGTACATCCCTTTGTGGTAATAATAATGGCATCCTGCGATGGTCAGAAGGGCGAACCCCAGGGGAACGATCGGCCTGATGTGGAACCGCTGAGAATGGTGGTGTCCGGGGGCCGGAGGATGGTGCCTCCGTGATGCGTAGGAGCGGGTATCCGGTGTGAGAGTGGCGCATATCAGCAGAACAGCACACCCTGCCGCAAAAAACCTGCGGGTCAATCGACGGCGGTTTTCCATTGTTCCATGCCCCCTTTCCTGTTGTTGATTATATAGTCGATAGAGGAGTATGAAAGGTTACAGGGAGTAGGGCATTTTGTTGCCGGACGGGGGAGTGAGGGCTGAAGTAACTCGCTCCTTGGAATCCCCTGCCGGTCAAATATCCGGGGTAATCCGTTGCGGGACCTTCAATGGGAATGCCGGTTTTCAGGGAGAGGCTGTATGCAGGGAATTTGGCTTTATCGCGGGTTCCCCTCGGTGGCTGGATGTTGAGGAGTCAGCAGGACGGTAGCTGCCCGGTTTCCACGTTCCCGAGAAACACGATGAACTTACGGAGCAGATCAATGTCGAAACACTCTCTCATCCCCCGGTCCCGATCGTCTCGTTTTGCGTTTTCAGCCGCCGTTTTTTCTCTTTCTTTTCCGTCACCGGTCTGATCCGGTTTCGTGCCGTTGCCGTTATCCGGCTGGAGAGCTTTATTTCCGTTTCCGTTCTCCGGAGAACCGATCATGATCTGCGCCGCTTTCACGGGAGGGATAGGATCCTTGTAGGGCCGGCGAGATGTCATGGCTTCAAAAACGTCGATGATTCTCAGGAGGCGGGCCAGGACAGGTATGCTTTCTCCAGAAAGGCCCATGGGATATCCACCGCCGTGGAAGTTTTCATGATGATATACTATCGCTTGTTTGACAAACAGGGGCAGGTCCGCGTCGAGGAGCATGGCCAGACTGTTGAGGGGATGGCGCTTCACGATCTCCCACTCCACCTCCGTCAGAGGGGCGTTCTTGTTGATTATCTCCTGCGCGATCAGTGCTTTACCGATATCGTGGAGGAGGGCGCCCACCCCGCATTGTTTCATCAGATCGTTTCTCTGCGTATCATCGAGTTCCTCATGCCCCGTTTCGATCTGGTCCAGGATTTCAGGGTACATCTTGAGAAAGGCCACCGTGAACCAGAGAACCTTGGTGGCATGTTCATAGGTCTGGTAGTCGTGACCGATCATCTTCGCCAGGGCATGGAGAGATTTTGTTTCCGCTATGAATTCCAAAGCGCTCTCGACCATCGCCTTTGTCCGTTCCAGGACCTCCGGACTCATCGTCCCCAGGCCGAAGGACGTTTCATA
>CAZAST010000014.1:7584-21260 GCA_964487805.1 uncultured Syntrophaceae bacterium | reverse complement strand
CCCGTAATTGATCGAACCCTTTCCGAGTACCTTGCCGTAAACGGCGTATCACAGTTCGCCGTCAGCGAGACACAGAAATTCGGTCATGTAACCTATTTCTGGAACGGCAACAACTCCGCAAAGTTCGACCCGAAGACCGAAGAGTGGGTGGAGATCGAATCCGACCGCGTACCCTTCGATCAGGCCCCCCAGATGAAGGCCGACGAAATTGCCTCCCGGGCTATTGAAGCGCTGGAATCAGGAAAACATCGTTTCATCCGTCTGAACTTTCCGAACGGAGACATGGTGGGGCACACCGGATCGCTCACGGCGGTGGTGGAAGCTGTCAAGGCTGTGGACCGGGCGGTGGCGAGAATCATAGAAGCGGCGGACCGATATGATGCCACGGTCATTGTAACCGCCGATCACGGGAACTGCGAACAGATGTTCACCGTGGATGAAAAGACGGGAAGGACCGTCATGGGACCCGGCGGAGAGTACAAGCAACAGACAAGCCACACCCTCAATCCGGTTCCCTTTATTATCCACGGTCCCGACACGAACGGGTACGCGCCTGCCCATATCGAGAAACCGGGGCTGGGGAATATAGCCGCGACGATCCTCCTGCTCCTTGGATACGATAAGCCTGAGGATTATCTGGAGCCACTCATAAGGGTTCAAGGATTCCAGGGCCAAGGGGTCAAGAGAAAAGCTAGAACACTATAAAGAAAGATCTTACCCTCGAATCCTATTTAGTATATCCCCGCTTCAATGCCGCCGGCGATCGTCTGACCCAGTTCCCGGCACATCTCGAGAATCTCGTCCGTAACGCCTCCCTCCGAGGTGCGGGCAATAACCGGATCATACACTTTCTTGAACTGGTATCCGAGGGCGATCCGCTCTATACTGTTCAAGGCGCCGGTGCCATCGTTCCCCGCGCTTACAAAGACCACATAGGGTTTTCTGAATACTTTTCCCTCAGCGGAATAAAAGGTGCGATCAAAGAAGTCTTTGACGGCGCCCGACATGTACCCGAAGTTCTCCGGTGTCCCAATGGCAAGTCCGTCGCACGAAAGGAGGTCCTCCAGGGATGTATCAACAGCTTTTTTAAGAACCACTTCCGTGGTCTTGATACGTGCCGCACCCTGCGCAACAGCCCTGGCCATTTTTTCCGTGGTCCCCGTTTGTGAATGATATACTACCAATATGGCAGGCATGATTCCTCCGTCATCTTTTCACGCTATGTCTGACTGGTTCATGATCCTGCTGATCCTGGATTTTTTACGGTTTCTTGTGAAACACATCTCTCACGTCATAATATCGGGCGGCCACGCCCATCTCATCATTGAAAAAGGCTCCGCGAACGTCATCGGGAGCCTTTTTCAGAACACGCTTTAATTCGATCCTCAGCAATTAAGCTGGAGACTCTTCTTCCCTTGTCTCCGCAGCACCTTCCTGCGGCTGCGGGGGTTCAGCCTTTAGAGCCTCTTCAAGCCCCATGGCATTCCATACGATCTCGGCAACATCAAAGGCCGCCATGGTTTCTTCCTTCTGGCGATCCTTGATGCCGTCGGACATCATGGTAAGGCAGAAGGGGCAGCCGACGGCGATGGTATCCGCTTTTACGGCAATGGCCTGGTCGGTTCTCATATCGTTGATACGCTCTCCAATATCCTCTTCCATCCACATTCTCCCGCCGCCCGCACCGCAGCAGAAGCTCTTCGTGTGGTTTCTATCCATCTCGACCAGCTTCATGCCGGGAACAGCTTTCAATGCTTTTCGGGGCTGTTCGTAGATGTTGTTGTACCGTCCCAGGAAACAGGAGTCGTGGTAGGTAAAGATCCCCTCAACCGGCTTCTTCAGTGCTATCTTTCCCTGAGCGATCAGGTCGGCGATTATCTCGGTATGATGATACACTTCGAAATTACCGCCGAAGTGAGGATAATCTTTTTTGATCGTGTTGTAGCCGTGGGGGCAGGTGCATATGATTTTTTTCACACCGTACCCGTTCATCGCTTCGATGTTCATCTGCGCCAAGGTTTGGGAGAGATACTCGTTTCCTCCCCGCATGGCGGAATCGCCGCAGCAGCCCTCTTCTCCGCCGAGAATCCCGAAACTGACCCCCGCCTCCTTCAGCAGCCGGGCAAAGGCAACGGACACTTTTTTGCCTCTGTCATCGAAGGAGCCGGAGCATCCCACATAGAAGAGATATTCCACATTCGGATCCTCGGCGAGTGTCTTGATCCCCAAGTCTTTGGCCCAGTCGGCCCGCAGGTGCGTTCCAATCCCCCAGGGGTTCGAATTGTTCTCCATGTTGCGGTACGTCAGCTGAAGTTCGGGAGAAAAATCAGCTTCCATAAGCACCTTATACTGCCGCATACCTGTAATCATCGGCACGTGCTCGTTAAAGACCGGGCAGACCTCCATGCAGTACATGCAGTTCGTGCACGCCCACAGTTCGTGGAGATCGATAACCTCTCCCACCATTGCCTTCTCCGGCTCGGGGATCATCGCTTCCTCCCCCTCTTTTACGGCACCCTTTGCCGCCATTACCACGGGGGCCCGCTTCAGCCAGTATTCCTTTATATCCTGGTGGAGCTTCTTCGGGGAGAGGGGCTTCCCCGACAGGTAGGCGGGGCACCCGTCCTGGCACCGTCCGCATCTCAGGCAGGCATCGGCGTTGAAGATCTGTTTCCACGTAAAGTCTTCCAGCCGGCCCACGCCGAACGATTCGGCATTTTCGAAATCGGCGATCGGTTCAAGGTACCCTGTCGGCTTGAGCGAACGCATATACTGGTTGGCGGGGGCAAGGACAATATGCCGCAACTTGGAGAAGGGGATGTAGGCGATAAAACCAAAGGCAATGAATGCGTGTATCCACCAGGTCCATTTGTGAAGGATCTTGACTGTGTCGTAACTGACACCGGCCAGGGTCTTGGCGAAGGCGTATCCTACGAAGGACCACCCGCCCCAGGTATATCCATCCACGTTGATATTCACGTGCAGCCGGAACCCCTCGAGGAGGAATCCCGTCACGATGATACCGGCGAGGAGGAGCAGTACGATCGCGTCGTCAGCCACCGCATCCATCTTCCCACGGTAACTGAGCCTGTCCGGTTTCTGGATATATTTTCTCCAGACCGCCAAGACAACCCCGGCGAGGACGGCCAAGCCGAATACCTCCATAAGGAAAGAAAACCAGAGATAAAAAGTGCCGTTAAAAAAGGGAACAAGAAAGGGAAGATGGAAATGGGTCGCATCGAAGGCCGCTCCCCATATGAGAACAAAGAATCCAAAGAAGATGAGAGCATGCATGATGCCCGGATACGCTTCTTTGAATGTCTTTACCTGAAGAAGACCATTCAGAAAAAGGGACTTGATCCGCTCTCCGGGGTTATCGGTCCGGTTCTCAGGCCGGCCCATCGCTTTCCACATCCGCCAGCGCCGGTAAAAACCGTAGGCAAAGATGGCCAGGGCAATCGCCGCAAATAAAAAGAGAATCGGTTCGGATGGGAAGGGGGCATTCCAGAAAATCTCTCTCCCCTCATTCCCCACAGTGTATACCTGCCCGCCGTGTGCCATGATATCCCTCCCCTGTGCAAGTTTCAGATTTCTGACCCTGCCGGCCACACAAAAAAGATTGGAAGCAAGCCCATTCTTTATGAACCCAGCAGGATCAAATATCCAGGTACCACCGTCTTAAAAAACGGGGGTGGATGTATATCCACCCCCGTATACGTATTACAGGATTTTTTTACAGGCCGCAGTAATCTCGGGTACCACCTTGAAGAGATCGTCCACGATGCCGTAGTCGGCCTTGGCAAATATCGGCGCCTCCGCATCCTTGTTGACTGCAACGATATACTTGGAAGAACTCATCCCTGCCAGATGCTGAATCGCTCCAGAGATGCCGCAGGCAATGTACAGGTTCGGGGAAACCACCTTCCCGGTCTGCCCCACCTGGTCCGTCTGGACTCTCCACCCCGCATCAACGGCAGCCCTCGAGGCACCCACGGCCGCGCCGAGGAGTTCTGCCAGTTCTTCGAGAACCTTGTACTCGTCGGGTCCTTTCATGCCGCGCCCGCCGGAAATGATGATGTTCGCCTCAGTCAGCTCGATCTTGCCGCTCGCATCCTTCTGCGTCTCAAGAACCTTGGTTTTGAGAGAGTCAGCCGAAACACCAGCGTCGAACTTCACTGTCTCACCGGCCTTTGCATTCTCCACGATGGGGAAAACATTCGGCCGCAGGGATGCCATCTGGGGAAAACTGTCAACAACAACTTCTCCGAAGGCCTTGCCCGCGTACATGGGCCTGACCGCAACCATCTTACCGCCTTCGATCTTCAGATCCGTGCAGTCGGAGGCCATCCCGGTAGCCAGTTTGCCGACCAGGGCTGCCGATAGATCCTTCCCCTGCACCGACGCTGAGAGAAGCAGAATCGACGGATCATTTTCCTTCACCACCTTGGCAACCGCCGCGCCGTATCCATCGGTTGTATAATCTGCAAAGACGGCATCATCCGCCACATATACTTTGTCCACACCATATTTGGCCAGTTCGGGGGCAAGTCCCTCAACACCGGACCCCACCAGAACCGCGCTTACCTCTTCGCCCAGTTCGTCGGCAAGCTTCCTCGCCGCGCTGGCAATCTCGAACGAAACCTTGCGAAGGGCGCCACCTCTCTGCTCAGCAACTATCCATACACCTTTTGCCATTGTTCTATCCTCCTCTCCCTTCCGGTTAAATTACCTTGGCCTCTTCCCTCAACAATTTGGCCAACTCAGCGGCCTTCACAGCCGGATCATCGCCACCGATGATCTTCCCTGGGGCTCTCTCCGGAGGGGGAGTCATTTTGACAATCTTAGCCTTCGGCTCAACGGTTATACCGAGTGCCGCTGCATCCTTCACGTCAACCGGTTTCTTTTTCGCCTTCATGATGCCGGGGAGGGATGCGTAGCGCGGTTCGTTCAATCCCTTCTGGGCGGTAATGACACAGGGCATCTGGCTTTCGATAAGAAGCTGCGCCCCTTCAATAGGTTTGACGGCCTTTGTTTTACCGTCTGCTATTTCAAGCTTGGTAACAAGGGTAACCACCGGCAGTCCGAGCAATTCCGCCAGAATGGATCCAACCTGACCGGAATCGTCATCGATCGCCCGCTGTCCGCAGAAGATGATGTCGGGATTGATCTCCTTGATGGCGGCTGCCAAGGCGGCTGCCGTGTTGTACTCATCCGCCTTATCAATGGTGATGTGAACACCCTTCTCCGCCCCCATGGCAAGAGCGGTCCGGATTGTCTCCATCGCCCGCGCGGGGCCCATGGAAACGACGGTTACCTCTCCGCCGTTTTTCTCTTTCAGTTTCAAGGCCTCTTCTACACCATATTCATCATAGGGATTCATAACCCACTTGATCCCGCCCTCTTCAATACCGGAGCCGTCCGCTTTCACCTTGATCAACGCCTCGGTATCAGGAACCTGTTTTACACACGCAACTATATTCACACTGGCCTCCTTTCACCGATGAGTGCGGTTGCCATTACATTATCCGCTCCCATCTTTTGTTGTTTTGCTCATATTGAGTTGTCCACCCCCCCCCCTTGCGGGTGAGGGGGTGAAACAACGCATTCTTACAGACGGTTTTTCACGATATCATCTACGACGGAGGGATCAGCCAGGGTCGAAGTGTCGCCCAGATCATCGATCTGGTTGGCGGCAACTTTCTTCAGAATTCTCCGCATGATTTTTCCGCTTCTGGTCTTGGGCAGACCATCGGCCCACTGTATCTTCTCCGGGGTCGCAATCGGCCCGATCTCTTTGCGTACATGGGCAACCAGTTCCTTCTTCAACTCATCCGTTTTTTCAACACCTGTTTTCACCGTGACATAGGCGTAGATGGACTGCCCCTTCAAATCATGCGGATAACCGACAACGGCCGCTTCCGCTACTTTTGGATGCTTTACGAGGGCCGACTCAACTTCCGCGGTCCCCATTCGGTGACCGGAAACATTGATAACATCGTCGATACGGCCGGTGATCTGATAATACCCGTCCTTATCCCTTCTCGCTCCGTCACCCGCCACATAGTAACCGGGGAACTGCTCGAAATAGGTCTCCTGGAACCTCTTGGGATCACCATAGACACCTCTCATGATACCCGGCCAAGGTTTCTTTATGACCAGCGCACCCGACGCCACTGTTTCCTTAAATTCCTTTCCTTCATCATCAACAAGGGCCGGCCAGACACCCATAAAGGGAACCGTTGCCATTCCGGGTTTAACAGCAGTCGCGCCTGGAAGGGGAGTAATCAGGATGCCGCCTGTTTCGGTCTGCCACCAGGTGTCGACAATGGGGCACTCACCCCGTCCGATCAGATTGAAGTACCAGTTCCACGCCTCGGGATTGATCGGCTCGCCCACCGTTCCGAGGATCCTGAGTGAGGAGATGTCCGCCTTCTTCACCCAGTCATCCCCCTCTTTGGCGATGGCGCGGATGGCGGTTGGGGCGGTATAGAAAATGTTGACCTTGTACTTTTCAACGATCTTCCAGAAGCGGCTTATGTCGGGATAATTGGGAACGCCCTCGAACATGACCGAGGTTGCCCCATTGCAGAGCGGTCCGTAGACGATATAGCTGTGCCCCGTCACCCAGCCGACATCGGCGGTGCACCAGTAGATGTCACCTTCATGATAGTCAAAGATCATCTTGTGGGTATACGCTACGTACGTGAGATACCCTCCCGTGGTGTGCAATACGCCCTTCGGCTGTCCTGTGGAACCGGAGGTATAGAGGATAAAAAGGGGATCTTCCGCGTCCATCCATTCCGGTTCACAGCTGGCGTTAACCTTTGCCATCTCTTCGTGCCACCAGAGGTCTCTTCCCTTTGTCCATTCACACTTGATTTTGTCTCCCACTCGATTGACAACGATCATCTTTTCAACCGAGGGACATTCCTTCAACGCTTCATCGGCACTGGTTTTCTGAGGAACAGCCTTCGCGCCGCGGAAGGTACCGTCACACACCACCAGAATGCGCGCCTTACTGTCCTGAATCCTGTCTCTGAGAGCGTCGGATGAAAATCCGCCGAATACGATACTATGAATGGCGCCGATACGGGTACACGCCAGCATCGCAATCGCCAGTTCGGGAACCATGGGAAGATACAGACAAACCCGGTCTCCCTTCTTGATGCCATGTGCTTTCAGGACATTGGCGAATTTGCAGACTTGTTCATGGAGGTCCTTGTAGGTAAGCCCCCTCTCTTCGCCGGGCTCATTCCCCTCCCACTGGATGGCAACCTGATTGCTCCGTTTCTCGAGGTGCCGGTCGAGGCAGTTGTAAGAGACATTCAGTTTGCCGCCCTCGAAGTACTTGACATAGATGAGCCCCTTACGCATATCGAAGTTATAGTCTTCGACCTTGTCCCATTTCTTGAACCAGGTTACATACTCATCAGCGATCTCACCCCAAAAGCCTTCGGGGTCCTCTATGGAACGCTTATAGATCTTCTCGTACTCCGCTTTACCCTTGATATGCGCCTTTTCTTTGATCCATTCGGGTATCGGATACACTTCTTTCAATTCAACCTTTGCTTCCGCCATTGCTTTGGTACCTCCACTGTGTTGGTTTTTAAAATATCTTCACACGCTCTCGTAATGCCACATTTTGTTCTGACCATGGCATCAGTCCGCTACCGGGAAACAACTCAAAGTCAGAATATGACTTCAGGTCACCTAACGGAGTGAACTAACCAAAATAAGGAATATATGTCAAGGGAAAAACGAGGATAAAAGGATAGATCCCCTACCAGCAAACAAGTAAGGGGCCAGACTTTATGGGCATGAAAGAAGGTGTCAAAAAGTCTTGACTAGAACAGGAATCAAAAATGTGTTAAAAACCTTGACATATTTCAGACACATTGCTGTACAAGACCTTAAGAATGAATCGCTGTTCTCGTCAAAACTCTGCACGAATGTAGCAAGGAACAAATTATAATTATTAAACAAATTTGAAAGTACGTGCTCATACCAAAACCTAGTTAAAGGAGAAGAAAGTGAAGAATGCACAGGTAAGTATCATCATGGGGAGTGATTCCGATCTTCCCATCATGAAGGAGGCGGTATCCATCCTTGAAGAGTTTGATGTTCCCCACGAGCTGTATCTGACATCGGCACACCGTTCGCCGGAGCGCACATCTCTGTTCGCCGGCCAGGCCGCCGGACGGGGAATCAGGGTCATCATTGTCGGGGCGGGAATGGCGGCGCACCTTGCCGGCGTCATCGCTTCACAGACACCGCTTCCCGTGATTGGCATCCCCCTCGATTCATCGGCATCCCCTCTTCATGGATTCGACGCTCTTCTCTCGACGGTGCAAATGCCGGGGGGAGTACCCGTGGCCACAATGGCTATCGGGAAAGCCGGGGCACAGAACGCCGCTCTGATGGCGATCCGAATCCTCGCGTTGAACGATGAAGACCTCCGCAAGCGGCTGGATGCCTCTATCAGACGAATGGTTGATACGATCGCAGAGAAAAACGAGCAATTGTAGAATTCTGTCAGCACGTTATGGCCATCATTATCACACCGGATCCAGACGGATCATTCATCGCCGAGGCTCAAGCCATTATGCGGGGAGGGGGAGTTGTCGCCTATCCCACGGAGACCTTCTACGGTCTCGGCGCGGATCCCTGGAATAATCAGGCCCTTGAAAAGTTATACATCATCAAGGGAAGGGGGTTCGACAAGCCCATCTCCATCATTATCGGCAATCGCGAGGAACTGCCGCACTGCGTACAAGAAATCAGACCAGCGGCGACACTCCTCATGAATCAATTCTGGCCGGGGGGACTCACCCTCCTCTTTCAGGCAGCTTCCGGCTTTCCCGAAAGACTCACGGGTGGAACAGGGAAAATCGGGGTTCGGCTTTCCAGCCATCACGTAGCCACTCTCCTTGCGCAGAATGTCTCCGGCGCAATAACGGCCACGAGCGCGAACAGATCCGGTGGAGTAGAATGCGTGTCTGCCCAGGAGGTGATCACAAGCCTGGGCGAGGCAATCGATGCCGTCATCGACGGGGGGAGAACCCCCGGGGAAGGGGGATCGACTATCGTGGACACGGTCGTTGATCCACCGTTGGTCATCAGGGAAGGGATTATCCCTGTTTCCGAGATATCACGATGGATCAAAAACGTTCAGGGTCCATCTCTCCGGCAGCGGGTATAATACCGCCCCATCGGCAGAAAACGTAAACGCCTTTTCCATACCGTATTTTTCCCCCAATTGCCATTACAGACAACATTACTGATTTTTCACGGCGTCTATCTCGATGAGTTCAACTACCAGTTCACTTGCCTCTTCGGCAGGCATGGTAAAAACCAGCATAAAGGGGATCCCGTCACCCGGCTGTATATCCGCGTTACGGAAGTCCTTGCCGTAGGGATTAGAGAGTTCTTTCTTGATTTCATCCCACGTCAGGGTTTTCAGCTCATCATCCGTCAGGATCGTTCCGCAGTGCGACTCCTCTTTACCAAGAACATTGCCCGACGCATCCAATATTTTGCCCCGGACTCGGATATTGGATACCGCAACCGTGTTGGCATTAACTGCGGAACCTTCAACCACCATAATGTTCTCATCGGTCCACCCCTTGACGAATCGTTCCCCCACGTTTACCAGATTTACTTTCAGCTCCGGGTGTGCCGCATCAGGAATATTATCGCTTTGAATTCCCGACACCGCATCCGCTGTGGGAACAGCTGCGTCCTTGGGTATAATGGTTTCCACGGCTTTTATGGTTTCTCCCGC
This sequence comes from uncultured Syntrophaceae bacterium, assembly GCA_964487805.1. Taxonomy (GTDB): domain Bacteria; phylum Desulfobacterota; class Syntrophia; order Syntrophales; family UBA2210; genus UBA6078. The sequence continues at coordinate 11,479 of CAZAST010000014.1, read as the reverse complement.
CTTTTTCTCCCCCAAAAATCGCTCTACCCAAGGGGAAAATTGATGGACGGCTGTCTCCCGCGCTTCGGGTACCAGCCACAGGTACAACCCAGTCCCCACTACAGCAATCAGCACCAGAAGGAGAACGGCTTTCCAGACAAAACTCCATATTCTGCGAATCCCCCTTTCCCCGGAGGGTTCTTCCCGCTGTATCCCATTGCTGGCATTGCCCAACGTCCACGGTTCGCGGACACGCTGTCTTCCGCGGGTCTCTTCGCCACCGGTGATTTCACCCACATCGCCGTACGTGTCTTCCCATTGTGGCCTCTGGCCGGCATTCACCGCGGCTGAATTATCAAGGGCAGGTCCTTGTTCTTCTTCCAGTGTTTCTCTCGGCTCGATGAAGCTATCTTTCACCGGGGCTTCGGGTTCACCACTTTCAAGAGAAATATCCCCCAGGACTTTCTCCCTCCCTTCCACATCCTCCCCCTGAGCTACAGGCATCCCCTCTTCGTCAGCCTTGCGAAAGACATCTGATCCCTTAGGCTCCGTGACGAGATCCTCCGCTCTAAAACCACTCTGGGCATGCTTATCCCCTTCATCCGAGGTTTCTTTTTCAAGATGTTCGACGGGGATCTCCTCCCTGGGTTCGTGGAAGATATCTTCCATGGGGGGCTCGGGAAGGTCATCCTCAATAGAAATATCTCCCGAAAGCTTATCCCCTCCCTCGATCTCATCTGCGCCAACGACCGTTACGCCCTTGTCGGAATAGAGATAAGTACCCTTCCCGGTAGACTTGCGACCAGGAGCGAGCGATTCCGGACTGCCAAGATCCTCCACCGGTGGAGGGAACTCGGTCAAGGGATTTTCTTGAAAAAAGGTTTCCTCGCAACGGGTGCATCGCACCCATACCCCGTCACCTTCTATCTGCGATTCATCAAACCGGTATTTCGTTCCGCATTTTTTACACTCAATGATCACTGTTCCCCTCCCTGATTACGTATATTTCCGGCAGACACCTGAATTTTTCGTTGAAATCAAGTCCATAACCTACAATAAATCCTTCTTCCATCTCAAATCCCACGTAGTCAGCGGTAACGGCCCGCTCTCTTCTCTCCCGCTTATCGATCAATGCGCACACCCGGATCGAAGCGGGACGACGTTCCTGCAGTCGCTCCTGCAAAAACGCGATCGATTCACCGGTATCGATGATATCTTCGACAATGAGAACGGCTTTCCCCTCCACATCGGTTTCTACATCCTTTGAGAAGGTTATTTCCCCCGAACTGACCGATCCGGAACCGTAGCTGGCCAGCCTCACGAAATCGACGGTATGGGGTATTTTCAGATGCCGAACCAGATCCGCCAGAAAAATAAAGGCGCCCTTCAACACGCCGATGAGGACCACCTCCTGACCTTCAAGATCTCGGGAGATCAGGTCGGCCAGTGTTTTGACTCTTCCTGCAATTATCTCCTGCGAATAGAGGAGTTCTTTCTCTTCCATTATTCATCTTTCCCCTGAAAATGATGTGCGTGGCCGATCGGGCTGTTCATGTTTCCGCAACCTCCATCGTATAACAGGCGTTAAAAGCGTCTATCTTGTCTTGGATGATACCTTCCGCCTCTCTGAGTTTTTCTCCTGTTTCGAATCGTGAGGTGAGACTCAACAGTATTCTGTCGAACCTCGACCGTTCACAACCAAGGGCATCGTAATCGATGTGACTGATCATATATTGTGAACCGTCAAAATAGTACTTCCCGAAGCGGTTCGTCTCAGGTGAACGGAACGGCCAGGAGGTTTTCAGCGCAAAAAAGTCAAGAGCGATATCCTTCAGCGTGCCTGTCAAGCGCTCCGGACGCATTGTCTCACCGATTCCCTCGCTGACAAAGCGGAAAAACTCTTTGACCAGATCGATATCGGTAACGCAGAGGCCATACAGGTACCAGTCATCGATAATTCTGATCAGCGCCTGCTTCTCCTCGCGGGAGATAAAATGGTAACTGGGACAGAAGTGTCCATTGCACAAATCCAGTCCGTAGAACGACACATCGCGCATGTCTACCCCTCCGTTTTGCACAGGATGGAGGAGGCATCCCACCCGTCTCTCATCATCGTCAAGAAAACCCAGATATTCGCAACAATATATCACTTCGTAGAGTCGCGCTCCAGGCTCGCAGCCGGTGACCTTCTCAGAAAATGCCTTGAGATCGGCGGGGGATCGTACCGTTTCTTGAAAGAGCCTCGTCCGGGTCCTCAGCTTCGCGGTCAGGGTTTCCCGGGAACTGTCGGCATAATTGTAAAGGCCGCAACAGGCGCCGCAGGATTTGTGGGTGTCCGGTTGGCAAAGGTGAATAAAATCATCCTCTTTTGTCACACGATCCATTGCACCCTTCCCCATTAGTTTTCCTTATATAAGCAAGACAGTCAAAAAGGCAAGGGATATTCTGGTTGTAATCCAAAGCAAAACGGTATAGATACACTACCCGAACAGAAGGCTTCTGAGAATCTGCGGATAATAGGTCCCCCGCCTCTTTTCACTCGCTCTATAGCCAATAAAGACAGGACGATCACAATGCATATGAACAATCAACAAGTACGGGTACGATTCGCCCCCAGCCCGACGGGCTACCTCCACGTGGGAGGGCTGCGAACGGCACTCTTCAATTATCTCTTCGCGCGGAAGGAGGGAGGACGGTTCATCCTGCGAATCGAAGATACGGATCAGAAACGATCCATCCCCGGCGCTGTGGAAAATCTCATCACCACCCTTACGCGGACCGGGGTACAGCATGACGAGGGTCCCGACGTGGGAGGAGACTACGGGCCTTACATACAGTCCCAGAGGATGGAAATCTATCAGGAACACATACGAAAGCTCCTGGACGCGGGACATGCTTACTACTGTTTCTGCGACGAAGAGCGGCTCGACAGACTCAGAGAGGAGCAGCGCAAAAGGAAGAGGCCTCCCATGTACGACGGCCGGTGCAGGAACCTTTCGCAAGACGAGGTCGAAGACAACCTAGCCCGAGGAGTCCCCTCCGTCATCCGCCTGCGGTACCCTCAGGAAGGGAAGACCGTGTTTGATGACATCGTGCGCGGCCGCGTAGCTATCGACAACTCCCAGGTGGACGACCAGATTTTGATCAAATCCGACGGCTTCCCCACCTACCATTTCGCGAGCGTGGTGGACGACCATCTCATGAGGATCACCCATATCATCCGCGGGGAGGAATGGCTCTCCAGCGTGCCGAAGCACATCTTTCTTTATGAATCCTTCGGGTGGGAAGTCCCCGTCTTTGTGCATCTTCCCCTGCTCCTCAATGCCGACCGAAGCAAACTGAGCAAACGGCAGGGGGATGTATCCGTCGAAAGCTACCTCGAAAAGGGGTACCTGACCGAGACGCTGCTTAACTTTATTGCCCTCCTTGGGTGGCACTCAGCGGACGACCGGGAAATATATACCTTACAGGAACTGGAAGAGGTCTTCTCTCTGGAGCGTATCAACAAGGCCGGGGCCGTTTTCGACCTGGAAAAGCTCAACTGGATGGGAGGATACTACATCCGACACCTCGACGTCGCGTACATAGCCGCCCAGGCCCGCCCCTTTTTTGAAGAGGCCGGAATCGACATCGGCGATCATGAAAAATATCTCAAGGTCATCGCCACGGCCCGGGATTACGTCTTCAACCTTTCAACAATCGTGGAGCACGCGCGGATGTTCTACGATTCGTTGACCTTCACTGAAGAGGATCACTCTTTTCTCGGTCAGGAAGAATCGAAGCGGATCTTGGCTTACATGATCGAGGCCCTTGGCAGGCAGGATCGCTGGTGCCCGGATGATGTATCCGGTATCGTCAAGGAGGCGATCGGCGATCTGGGAATCAAGGGAAAAGGGTTCTATTTCCCCCTCCGGCT
>CAZAST010000014.1:0-7574 GCA_964487805.1 uncultured Syntrophaceae bacterium | reverse complement strand
GACATACCGACATTGGTCGATATCCTAGGGAGGGACGAGTCCATCACACGGCTGTCCCGTGCCCTGTATAGCGAATAAAAGACGGGATTTCCACTTTCCCTGGGCGTTACAGAATCTTTTACTGTGGGGAGGGGCCTTTCGTGTCGTCTTCAGGTTTTTTTCTGCGGGCGATATAGATGGTGAGAATCATGATGACGGACCCCACGAGTACACTGATCTGATCCCCGGAAAGGATCCCGTAGAGAAAGTCTCCAATCCCCAGAATCATGAAAAAGATAAGAGAGTATTTCTTCATATCGCAGTCCGGGTGAATCGGCAGGAACGGGCACGGAAGGAAAGAACGAGAAAGAATAGTGGCGGCGGTCCCGCTGACGGAACCCGCCGCCGTTGGTAATCCCCTGATTAGACGATTCCCTGTGCCATCATTGCCTCTGCCACCTTGGTGAACCCGGCGATGTTCGCACCATTGACGTAATTGCCGGGGGTTCCGTACTCGTTAGCGGCGTCGACAGCGGCGGCGTGAATGCTCTTCATGATTCTCTTCAGATAATCATCCACTTCCTCCCGGGTCCAGCTCAGCCGCATGCTGTTCTGCGTCATCTCGAGGCCGGAGACGGAAACACCGCCGGCGTTGGCCGCCTTTCCGGGCGCGTACAGGATCCCGGCGTCGACAAAGGTCTCCACCCCGTCCGGTACGGTTGGCATATTTGCCCCTTCACTCACAAACTGAATCCCGTTGGCAACGAGATTTTTGGCGTCCTTTGCGTTGATTTCGTTTTGTGTCGCGGAAGGGAAGGCTCCGTCGGCCTTGTGGCTCCAGAGAGGATTGTAATCGAGAGCAGGATCGACCGGGGTGTATACGGCCCCGCGATATTTATCGACATATTCTTTGATGCGCCCGCGCCTGAAGTTCTTCAGTTTCATGACAAAATCCAATTTTTCCCGATCGATCCCCTGCTCGTCGTAGATATATCCGGCAGAATCCGAAAGGGTCACAGGCTTGCCTCCCAATTCGATGAGCTTCTCCACCGTATACTGGGCCACATTCCCGGAACCGGATACCAGGCAGGTTTTCCCCTTGAGAGTCTCGCCGCGGGTGGCAAGCATCTCCGCGGCAAAATAGACCGAACCGTATCCCGTTGCTTCGGGCCGTATCAAACTGCCTCCCCAGGTGAGCCCCTTTCCGGTCAGGACGCCGGTAAACTCATTGCGCAGCTTCTTATACATGCCGAACAAAAACCCGATCTCTCTGGCTCCGACACCGATGTCGCCGGCAGGGACATCGGTATTGGGACCGATATGCCTGAAAATCTCGGACATGAAACTGTGGCAGAAACGCATCACCTCCGTATCCGATTTGCCCTTGGGATCAAAATTGGAGCCCCCCTTCGCGCCCCCCATCGGAAGGGTTGTGAGGGCATTCTTGAAGACCTGTTCAAATCCCAGAAATTTGAGGATGCTCAGGTTGACCGACGGATGGAACCGGAACCCTCCCTTGTACGGACCGATGGCGCCGTTCATCTGGATACGGTATCCCCTGTTGATCTGTACCTCGCCCCTGTCATCGACCCAGGGTACCCGGAAGACAATTATCCTTTCCGGCTCGACCATTCTCTCTAAAATCTTTGCCTTGCGGTACTCCGGGTGTTTATCCAGAACAGGCGCCACCGACTCGGCAACCTCTGAAACAGCCTGCAAAAACTCCATCTCGCCAGGATTACACTCTTCGCACATCCTCATAAACTCTAACATCGTTCAGTTCTCCCTTCCTCATTTATGACATCAATAACATCTCATTGCCGGGTAACATAGAAACGCTATTCAAATCCCTGTCGGTCACACCTTCCAGATTGGGTATCTTCTGAAGATCGTACACCCCACCCGTCCTAGAAATCAAAAAACAATTGCCTACCTTGGAACAGTAGACCATGGCTTCTTCTGTGCGCTGGCGGAATCTATGGTTACAGGGGAACGAGGTCCTCTCACGACCTTCGTCCGCGTAAATACTACAATTGTGTCGAAATGCAAATAAAAAATCAGCACCGAAAAGAATATTTTTCTCGGAAGCGCCCCTATCCTGGCTCGTGGAAGTTTCACCCCCGGTATGTCACAGAAGGCAATGTACAAAAGCTACTTTTGCGAAATAAAGGTGGTAAGGGAACGATGATCTAAGACAATTTAATAAAATTGAGCACTTACTAAAAATTATGGGTTATAGCAGGACATTGTCCGGTCCCGAAATATCGGATACTACATTTTTGTAGGTGATAGAATTGCAGTTCATGGAGAAATCAGAAGCCTCAGAAGGATTTTGCATCGTCCCGTGCGAAAGCAAAAACCGTAGAGAAAGCATTTAATGGCAAAACGTGCGGGGCGATATTCATCTCAAATCCCGCGACAACCCTTTTTCATCCTTCATGCTCCGCATTCTTTGCTCAAATCGTTCGGCAGACACAGAATGTCACAGCACCGATGTTCGATCAGGACGTATCAGCAGGAAACTTCCCCTTGCCCTTTTTATAGTACACGGCCGTCTCTTTGCTGAGCAGGTAATACGTCGCAAGGGAGAAAAGAATGATGTTAATCATATTGACCGCGGCGGGGATGGAATAGAGCATACCGTTTCCGCTGAGAACGTATAGATTGCACAAAGCCGAAACGATGAGAACGATGTTGTATACAACACACAAAATACGACCTACGTTACGTATCGCATATACCATGACACAACACAGCATCCCGAGTGTGAGATGGAGAAAGGACACGGTACCGTACAGAACCATCTGCGAGAGGACAAAGAATATCCAGGCGCCGAACAAAAAGAGTATGCCCTTTTTAACCTTTTTCGGAAACTGGATGAATTTTTTTTCCGCCATGAGTTGCAAATCCTTCATTTTCCTCACACAGGTCGCGCATCGAGCGGCACGGGGGGTTAGACTCTCCTGTTACGCGTATCGCTTCTTCATATAGTAGGCAAAGCTGTGAACGAGTTCTTCCTTGATGGCCTGCCCTTCCTTTCGCTCAACAGTTTCGTTGAGTTTCCGTAACGGGATGATGGTAATTCCGTCATAGTCCGCGACAGCGGGGGAGTTCGTCCCCGGGGATACCAGTATCGGTTTCGGCATTACTTCGGTCTGGAAACCCTTCTTGATGACGATGTTGACGAGATGACAGACACGCCAGATATCTCCGGTTGTTTTGTCCAACGGGCAATCACCGGCGAACAGTACATTGTTTTTTACGTGCAGGGTTTCACCGTGCGCGATCTTGCCGACGACGAACACCCCGCGCGGAGAGATGACGAGATTCTCTATATGAAACAACTCGAATGTGATGTCGTGGAAGATGAAATTGGTGTCATCGAGCTCTGACAGCGAATCGGCGATCATCCGGTCCTGCTCCAGCTCCCGTTCCAGGGCGGAACGTCTGAATATGCTCTTCCAGCCGGCGGGGTTGACCTTGGATGAAACGAATGCAACAAGGGCCAGGATGATTGCGGTGACGGTCACAATCGACGGCAACTCCGCCTTCCAGTCATCCGAGAAATATATCATGAGACCGGCGACCGTGGCAGCCACGATGGCTATGAGACCGAGATGCTTCGCGGCAACATCTCTCGTTTTTCCCCCGGGATATCCTTCGACGTAGGCCATCTTCGTCGACGCCCCCTTTCAGCTAGCATGCCGTCTGTGTAATACATGTTTCGGTCAATAAAATACAGGATTTTTGAAATAAGCACGGGATGCCCCACCGTCACCCGGTCTGCTCTCGGGAGCAGACCGGAATGACAATGCGGCAAAAACGAGGGGTTTCAAAAAGGTGATTTTGAAGACAATACTGCCCTACCCTTTTTCTTCCATTTCTTTGAGCTGGGCATCAACCCTTGCCTTGATCCGCGCCTCAAGCTTGTCAGGATGATCAAAGGGGAATATCGGTTCTTCCTTCATGTACACATGTTCCCTAGATGTTCCGATATAGATCAAGGCGGTCAGCAGGAGCGCAGCACCCAGTCCCCACGCGGCGCCGCGTGTCGCCAGGATTGCGCCCGCCACACCCGCGATGCCGAGGTCGTTGAATGACCGGGCCTTCAGGACGCCGATACGAACACTGACGTATCCCTGGATAAGCATGGTGGACGCAAGACCCACGCCGAGGATCGGTTTGACGGTTGCGAGTATCGGGGCGATGAAATATCCCGTCCAAGTCCCCCAGCGGAAGGAGCCAGCACCGCCGTTGATGGATTCCATCGCCTCCGGACCGTGCTTGTAGCGCTCACAGATAACAACCTGCATGGCGGCCCACAGAGGCCCGCACATGGAGATGTCGGGCCCGAATACGCTCATGATCACGTTTCTCGCTCCGAAAATGATATGGGACCGGTTCGGGTCGTAATTGACGTTTTCATCGGGACGGTACTTCTGGGCGTCGTCGAGAAGCGCCTGGCTCTGGATAACGTCTCCAAATACCACGATATACGCGCTGATCACCATGGGAATGCCGGTGAAGAACATCTTCAGCGGCGGCACGGGGATGGCCCCCATTATGGTGAAGTCCCTCCACAGGGTTCCAAAGTCCGGGTTGGTAAATATTTCCGTATTGTACTGCGGCCAGGGAATCTCACCGACCAGAGGCCCCACAAAGACGGCGAGCGCCAGGGCCGGCATCATGCCCAGGTTGGCAAGGTACCACAGCACTTTGTGATTGCGCCGTATCTTTTTGAAATGGTCAGAAAAGAGCAGGTAGTACGCGAGGCCGATGCAGATGATGATCGTCCACGGATAGGAGTCAAAGCTCTTCAGCCCCTCGCCCGGCTTAAAAACGAGCATGATGGCGGCGAATCCGGCCCCCAGCAGCACGGCAGCCTGCACGGCATTGGGGATCAGCGAGATAAATTTCTTTGCCAGACCGGTGACACCCAGCAGGATGCAGAAGAGTCCGAAGGTCATCTCGAAAGCGATCAGGGCCTGCATGCGTTCCACACCGGCGTCGAACGTCATGCAGTAGGCGACGAGGAGCGGTATGGCCGGCGTCACCCATCCCGGGACCACCGGGTCTCCGAAGGTAACGTGGGCAAGGTACAGTGTCCCGTTCAGGATCACGATAGCCAGCGCAACCTCGAACGACATCCCCAGGTTGTTCGTCAGCACCGGGATGATCGAAAGACAGACGGTGCACATGAGGAGCCCCTGTATATAGTCCGCCCACTCGAACCGGTAGTGAATAAACGGGAGCCTCAAGGTCAGGGGCCCCAATGGAATTCCGGGTTGAATTCCGCCGTACTCTCTCTTAATACTCATACACTATTCCTCCTTCCCTGTTGTTATGAATCATCTTCTACTTATATACAGCCAGAAACTCTTCCTTGAGATCACTCCTGAAATCGGGATGTGCGATATTGATGAGGGCTTCGGCCCTCTGGTGGACAGACTTGCCCCTCATATCGGCAATTCCGTATTCCGTCACAATGTAATGAATATCCGTCCGCGTCGTCGTCACGGTGGCCCCCTCATCAAGGCGGGGAACGATCCTCGACAGTTTCCCCTTGGCAGCCGTCGAGTGGAAAGCGATAATCGAACGGCCACCCTTTGACCATGCAGCCCCCCTGACAAAATCCGCCTGACCTCCGGTACCGCTGAACTGTTTGTATCCAATCGATTCTGACGCCGCCTGGCCGGTCAGATCGACCTGCAGTGAGGAATTGATGGAAACCACATTGTCATTCCTGGCGATGATGGCCGGATTGTTCGTGTAATCCACCGTGAACATCTCCACCTTGGGATTGTTGTGAATAAACCGGTACAGCTTTTCAGTCCCCATGAAGAAGGTGGCAACCATCTTGTTGGGGTGGAAATTCTTCCTCGCGCAGGTGATAACGCCCCTGTTGACCAGATCAACCACCCCGTCCGAAAACATCTCGGTATGGATCCCCAGATCCCTCTTATCGGTCAGAAACCCCAGCATTGAATCCGGAACAGCACCAATGCCCAACTGGAGGCAGTCTCCGTCCCGTATCAACTCGGCGCAGTATCCCCCGATTGCCTCATCGATCGGTCCTATCTCAGGGGGTTTCAGTTCGATCGGCCTGGAGTCGCATTCAACGATATGGTCAATGTCGGATACATGGATAAACGCATCACCCAGTGTCCTCGGCATGTGAGGTGTCACTTCCGCTATGACGGTCTTGGAACTTTCAGCCGCGGGTTTCGTATAATCCACTGAGATGCCGAACGAGCAATAACCATGCTCGTCAGGCGTGGAAAGCATGCAGAGAGTAACATCTACCGGCAGGATCTTTTCGGTAAAGAGGCGGGGGATCTGACTGAAATGAGAAGGGGTAAAGACGGCTCTTCCGTCATGGATGGCCTTCCTCGTCGTCGCCCCGGCAAAGAGAGAGTTATGGATAAAATGGGATGAGTTTTCCGGCAAACAGTATTCGGAAGGCCCCATCGCAACCATGTGCACAATCTCGACATTCTCATAGGCATCTTTATTGTCCAGCATGGCCCTGATGAGCACCTCGGGCGATCCGGTCGCATGGCCCACCACAACCCGGTCCCCGGACTTGATCTTGCGGACCGCCTCTTGTGCGGTAGTGAGTCTGCTTTTATATGTCTCTTTCCAGTCCATTTCTCTTCTCCTTCATAATCATCTCGGCAAATCGTTCGGCTTCCTGCGGGCTGGTCACAACCCACACGGGACGCCCTTTGAACGGGGTCAGATCGACGCAGGCGGTAGGGCATCCGGCAACAACCAGAACACCCTCGATATCCGGGTCTTCATACGAAACCAGCTCAATCGCATCCTTCAATCGTTCCCGCAGGGATCGAACCGCCTGTACACGATCATAGCGGGGGCTGCAGCCCCCGCAGTATTTCAGCCCGATCCGGTGCTTTTTACTCATTCTCCTTGATGCCACTGAGCTTTTTGGCAACCTTCTTCTTCTCCTCCAGATTAACCTGCCGGGAGATCATGATCCGCTGGGCCTGGGGAGATCCCGCACCGTGCATCGACTCGGTCAGATACCCGACGGCGGCGGTTCCCAGGGTGATATTCTCGATGAGACGCAGCATCCGCATCCGATCCTCTGTGGAGACGGCCGGGTTAGCCTTGTAGTACTTCTCGACCCATTTCCCGACCTCCGGCGACCGGAAATCCTCCTCGGAGGGGAGGGTCACCATCAGCCCGCCGGCAATGTCCTGGGCCAGCCGCGCAATCTCATAGGGGAAACGCGTCACGTTCTGCTTGCAGACGTTCGCCAGGAGCGTGTTGACGTAGTAGGTACCGCTCGGCTCCTTGTGCCCTTCGGCCGCGCAGGCGAGGGATCCGCAGAAGAGGGTCTCATTGAGGTGGTTCATCTCGATGATCTTGTCCTTCACGTGCGAGGCCTTCTGAGCGCCGTTGTACTCCGCGATGCACTGTGTGGCGCCGATGAGGACATCACCCACCCCCGCCTTGCAGGCGTAGCTCTGGCGGTGGTATGAGGCGAACTGCTCCACTAGCTGACCAGCAAAATCATACTCCTTGTACATGAAGACCCGCTCCCAGGGGACGAAGACATTGTCGAAGACCACCAG
>CAZAST010000013.1:0-22049 GCA_964487805.1 uncultured Syntrophaceae bacterium | reverse complement strand
CCCTGTGCGATCATAAACAGCTATTTTCCAGACATTACTCGCGATTCCCATCCGGCAGGTGTCAGTGGCCATCTGTTGATAAGTGCCTGTCGTCACAGTGCCTTCAAACTCTTGGATAAATTTAACCGATGCCCCCATTTCACCCATATTTGCCGTCTGCCGCGCCACAGACAGAAGCCTACTCTGCCTTTCCGAAAGGTCACTGTTGACGATGTTGAGTGCCCGCTCCACCAGGTCGAAAGAGGCATTCCCGTTCTGCTTATTGATCATATAGGCAATGACCAGCGTAGAAATGATCATAACGAAGATCACCATCCCCAACGATCCCACCATCAGCTTATGTTTCAAGGTCATCTGTTTCATTTTATCGATCCCTTTGCACCCAGTTGGATTTACTCATCAAAATTTTGCACACCGGTATCGGCAACTCACAAGTATGCAACGACGGCCCCAGTGTTTTCGATAGGATACCTATTCTTCCTTGAAAAGGGATGCGATCTCCTGGACCGACAGCACCTTTCCAATGTCGAGCAGGATCTTGACGTTCCCTTTGATCTTGGCCATTCCCAGGATGTACTCGGTATCAAGTTTTGTCCCGAACGTCGGTGTGTCTTCTATCTCGTCGGCGCCGATATTCAGCACCTCGGAAACGGAGTCGACCACGATCCCCATCATGAGTCCGTTTTGCACACCGTCCGCTATATCGACAACGATGATACAGGTCCGTTCGTTATATTCGATGGGCTCCATCTCGAATTTCAGACGGAGATCGATAACGGGGATCACCTTTCCTCGGAGATTGATAACCCCTTTTACATACGCCGGCGTCCGGGGGACGGACGTGATCTTCATGATCCCGATGATCTCTTTGACCTTGAGGATCTCCAGACCGTACTCTTCCCCGTCAAGCTCAAAGGTGAGATATTTCCCCTCTTTGCTGATCGATGATACTGTTTCTCTCGTCATTTCCATTGCCTCGGCACCCATAATATACAACCTCCTTTATGCTCCTTCGTCAGCCTTTCGATCCGCCACTTCCGCAACGGATGTTAAAAATCCTTAAAATCCTTCTCTTCCATCGGGATCACCTCTTCAGGGCTGATCTCCTTCCTCCCTTCGGGAGCGGGAGTATGCCTCTCCCTGCCTTTCAACACGGTAGGCGGGAGAGCCTTTCGAAACCCGGAAGGAATTATCTTCCTGTTGGCGGCACTGTGACCGTCCTTCCCGTTTCTGCTTTCACCGACCAGGATGATCAGGTCTTCGAGGGTATTTCTCATAGCTTCGGCCTGGGCACTCATCTCTTCGGAGGCGGAGGCACTTTCTTCGGCGTTTGCCGCATTCTGCTGGGTCACCTTGTCCATCTCGGCGATAGCCTTGTTGATCTGCTCTATCCCCTGTGCCTGCTCCTGAGATGCCGCGGCAATTTCACCAACCAGATCACTCGTCTTCCCCACAATCTCCGCATTCTTTTTGAAGGATTCGTTGACCTCCGCATTGAGTCGCGCCCCTTCCTTGACAGATCCCACGGTATTCCCTATCAGGTCGCTCGTGTTCTTCGCCGCCTCTGCAGAGCGCATGGCGAGGGCCCGCACCTCGTCGGCTACGACGGCAAAACCCGCCCCCGCCTCTCCGGCACGGGCGGCCTCAACGGCCGCATTGAGAGCGAGAAGATTCGTCTGGAAAGCGATCTCATCGATTGTCTTGATGATCTTCGATGTCTCTTCCGAATTCTTACCGATATCCTCAACGGCCTTGGTCATCTGTGCGAGCTTCTCGCTCACATCATTGGCCATCCGTTTCGCCTCGTTCGTCAGACCGTCCGCCTGTTGGGCGTTATCGGCGTTCTGTTTCGTCATTGAGGCAAGCTCTTCGAGAGATGAGGACGTCTCCTCCAGAGATGACGCCTGCTCACCCGCCGCCTCGGCAAGGGCCTGACTTGAGGAAGCCACCTGGCCGGAAGCGGCGGTAATCTGATCGGTCCCTTCTTTTACCGCGTCGGCAACCTTCCGGGTCCTGTGTACAATGTTTCGTATGGCAAACAATGAATACAAAAATGCGATGAGGAGTGCGACACCGATAACGCCGGCCATCCATATCAGTGAAGACCTCGCCTGTCTGCGCAGTTGTTCAGCGCTTGAATCTTCGAGTTGCGCGCAGATCTTCTCGATGTTTGCCTTATGCTTATCCATAAGGGCCTGATATCCATCCTGATTGACGACCTCCTTATGGTACTGGATGAGCACAGCCTCGAGATCTGCCCCTATCTTTTTGATGGCATCCCCGAACGCCCGGAGTTCATCGCTGTTTTCGACCCTGAAGTACCAATCCTCGGATGCCTTTTTAAATTTCTCAAGGTCGACCGTTATTTTCTGCCAGTATGTTTCCAGGGGGCGATTCAAGTAGGCACTTATATCGGCCTCCAGGACCTCCTCCGCAACCTGCAGATCGCGCACCTGAAAATCGGCTTTGATGATGTTATCAGCCAGTCCTCCTGTCAACTCGCCCGCTCTTCGGGCCGCATCCATCTTGTTCTGCTCAGCGGTAACGTAACTATTGAATGCATCCCTATAACGGGACAGCTCTTTTTCGGCTTCAACGATCCTATTCTTTGCCTCCTCGTCAAGGGCCGAAGACTCAACCATTTCCCGGATGAATCCCTGTCCCTTTTCTATCTGAGCGAATGCCCGTCCCTTGGCTGCCGCCTGCTTCTCCCTGGCTTCACCGTAGTTGTACAGGAGGTACTGATCCGTTTCCCCCTTTACGGACGCGACCATGCTCTTGACGGCGCTCGTATTTCGATAAAATTCCGTAACACCCAGAACTTGGGTCAAGCCAAAATATCCCATTATCCCAACGAAAATCATGAGGACGGACAAAACGCCGAAGCCGAAGCCGATCCTCTTTCCCAGTGTTAAATTACGAAACATTCCTCCACCCCTCCTTCATTCATTTTGTCATGCATCCTTACGGATGGTGAGAAACATGATTCTGAAACCATTATGAGAGCTTGTCCGTCTCAGTTTCCCTTGCCGATCCGTCTAACCGGACGGTATGCGTGTCACCGCAGAGATGACGGATCATCGACTCTGAAAAACCAAATTTTTTCAGCAATCTCATTACCTCTGATACGGGGATTTTGTGACGCTTGCCGATCTTATATGCCCCGATTTTCCCTTCTTTTACCCACCTATAGATGGTAACTCGGTTCATGCCGAACAAGACCGCCACTTCCGCAGTGGAGTAGAATGATTTTGCCATCTAATCACCTTTTGTCCGTAAAAATTTTGTAATATCCGGATATATCAAACACCCACCGGTCGTCTTTCATCGGCTCCGACGGGGACTGAACGGTTCGCAACAACTTTATCGAACGCAACTGTTGTGTTAATCGGCAAGAAACAAAAAAACTTTACAGATTATTTATGAACCGTTGACAAAACCCGGAATGGGCAGAACGACGCCAGATCGGAGGGATACATATACGTGCTGCACCGGCAAGATTTTCCCATCGGGCGGCGGAAGAAGATAGACCTCACAGGGCCGTTCGCGCATAATGACGGGTACCCGGGGAAGGGACGGAGGTGGCACCCATTGCAGAACAGAAAGGGAGACAGTCGATACTGTTTTTACCGTTCCGCTTGACCGCGTACATTGCCTTGTCGGCCATATTGATTAATTCTTCCGGTTCGCTCACACATTTAAAATCAACACTGTTAAGCGTGCTTACGCCTATACTGACCGTCACCGACACATCAATATTGACGCAGAAGAATGACCGGTCCGCGATTTCTTTCCTGATTCTTTCGGCCAAAATAAGGGCTTCATGACTGTCCGTATCCGACATGAGAACGACAAATTCCTCTCCCCCGAAGCGAACCAGCGCGTCCTCGTCGCGGCACAGGCCTTTCAGAACGGAGGCCACATTCCTGAGCAGCCGGTCGCCAATAATATGGCCATGGGTGTCATTGATTCTCTTGAAATCATCCAGATCAATAAATACCGCCGAAAGAGGAAGGCCATGCCTTCGCGCCCTGGCAAATTCCTCCTTCAACCGTACCTGGAGATACCTTTTGTTGTGAATACCGGTCGTCTCATCGATGAAATTGAGGTTCTCCAACCTTTCTATCTCGGATTGAAGAGTGCGGTTTTCAAGAAGAAGCTTCCGATTCTTTTCAGCAATATCCTGGCCGATCTTAATCAGCCATTTAAAGAAATGAGATTCATTCCCGGACAGCCTCGGCGCATATTTTAACTCGGCAGTATCGTTCATAGAACTATCCTTTTTTCACAAGCTCCTTACCGGAGAAAAGAAGCAAGACTCATGCCATTTCCCCCTTGGCCAGCATCGAATGGAGGTGCCGGAAAGAAATGTCTATACAAGGGGTATTCAAGCCGTTATATGGGAAGGAGGACGTTTCGTCAGCACCTCATCCATACCCCGTTGCCGCACCGGCATGAACCGTTGATGGCTTTATTGCTATCAGGAAGTATTCTGAAATGACGCAGGAAATGTCTAGGAAGGACAGGGCGATCGCAGAGGGATCTCCTTATGGAACCAGCGTGGCGGGGGCGACGGGTTCCCTTTCCCCATCCCTTTTCGCGAGGGCAGGCTGGTTAACCGTGAGAGAATACTGGACGGGATAATCATCTTCCATCAGGACAACCTGTTTCGCCAGCCTCTTCTTGGCGTTGATCACGATGGGCGCCCTCAGGTTTGCCGTCACACGGAAAGGATCGGAACGGATCGTCACGGTGGAGAGGACCACGACATCCTCAGGACCGGTGGATGCGATTTCGAGCAGTCTCACGTCCTCGTCAGGAATGACCGGTTCGTAATCGGGCATTGCCACGAAGGCATGGATAACGACAAAGGCGAGCGAGCCGTCATCGACGGACTGAAACCACAGAAAGGGAGTTTCCTTCTCCTGTGTGAGGAGCACATACCGCTTCAGGTGTTCAAATCCGAGCATCCCCTCCTTCATCTCAACGATTCGGGATTCATCAATCGATATATCTCCGAAACGGGTGGTGGAAACCTTCACTCGCCTTCCTCCTTCTCATTTTTCAACCTTTTCCATATATGAGACAGGCTCTCTCCGATCGTGCTGTCGCGTCCCGCCTCTGCCGCCAGTATATTCTGTTCCCTGATCACCTGGTAGACCTCCTCGCGATGAACGGTCACATCCGGGGGAGCCTCAATCCCGATCCGTATCTGCTTCCCTTTGGCCTCCAGAACGGTAACCTTGATTTTGTTACCGATCCGTATTGTTTCTCCCAACTTCCGTGTCAGGATAAGCATATAGTGTCCTCATAAAAAGTATGGATACGGACGATCAGATGACGGTGAGGGGCCCGCACGGAACGGTTCATGGTGTCCTCTCGCCTCTTCCCCGCGGGAGTCCGGCGCACTATCGTAACCGGGGCACCTATCGTGTGCGGCTATCTCATGAAATCGAGTATCGTCAAACTTCCTATCCGGGCCGCCACGCTGTACGAGGCCTGCAGGGCGATCTCTTTCATCGAAAGCTGGGTGATCACCTCGGAGACATCAGCATCTTCGGCAACAGAAATCAACTCCGTGAGGCTCAGCTTTGTATCGGTCATGCTGGTACTGGCAAGCTCCAGCCGGTTTGTCCGGGTGCCGCATTTGGAAATGTTCGCCGATATCTGATCGGATGCCGCCACCAGATCGTCTATGAGATCGGCGATACCGTCCTGATCGTTGCTCTCCAGCGCCTGCTTCAATGAGGTGAGGACCTCGAATATATCGACGGTTCCATTTCCTTCGGCAGTAAAGGCCTCCTCGCCGGAGATGGAATACGCGAAAGGCATGTCCTCGCCGATGTTCACGGACAGTTCTTCGCCGTTGCCGTTATAATATCCGGCGACGAGGGCATTGACATAAAAAATATCGTTGGCGGCGGGCTCAGCCGCGCCGCTGTCATCAAAGGTCAGGACAATACCGTTCCCGATGTCGCCGGTCGCCACAGAACCTCCGTCCGGCAGGACGAAGGTTGCGCCCGTTGTCGTCCATGTCTCTCCCCCATCAGGAGAAACATTGTATGTTGCCGTCCTGGTGCCTTCGACCCAGTCGGTAATCTTCACCGCATACGTCTTGTTTGCCGAACCGGTATACGTACCGCTGGAGGTCACCGCACCGTCAAACGTATTGGCTCCGGCGGATGAGGCCGTCCCTATCTCTGCGGTATTCCTCCCGGTCGATGAGAAGGGGGCGGTGTCGGTCGACTTCGTTCCTGAAAAGAGATAGCGTCCTTCATACTTTGCATTGGCAAGGGTGAGCATCTCGTCTATGAGTTGCTGTATGGTCTTCGCCTCCGTGCTTCGCGTTTGAGCATCCGCCGTCCCTGTTGCCTGTCCGACAGCCACCTCTCGGGCATTGACCAGAAGATCTCCTGCGGCCGACAGCTTGGATTCCGTAATCGTCAGCCACGACTGGGAACTCTCGATATTTTTGCTGTACTGTTCAATGGATGCGATGGACTCACGCAGGTTCAGCACCCTGATCATACCAACGGCATCGTCAGACGGCCGGTTGATCTCTTTGAGCGAGGCGACCTTCTCCACCAGCTTGTTATAATTATCCTGCACATCGAACATGTTATTGACGATCGTGCTGTACTTCACATTTTCCGATACGCGCATTACCATGGGATTATCCCTTTTTCTTTTACCTGATGAGATTCAGCAGGGTATCCGAGAGCTCCTCGGCGGCGACGAACAACCTGGCTGATGCGTTATATCCGGTCTGAAATTTGATGAGGTTGATCATCTCTTCATCGATTGACACCCCGGAGATCATCTCCCGCTTGTTGACCAGCTGGGTCAGGAGATCGGAATCATGCTCGTAGCTCCTGTTTACATACGCGACATCCTGCCCAACCTGTCCTACGAGAGCCGAGTAATACGCTCCGAAGGTTGCGGTATTGCTGTTCATGGTCAGTTCGTTCTGGAGGGCACTCATACTCGTAGCATTCTCGCCGTCACCGTTGACCGTGGCCGATGCCGCAATCTTTTTAACATCCGCCACGATATCGGCGCTGACCTTCAGATAGCGGGCCTCCTGGACCCCCGTACCTGTGTCAAAGAAGAAAAAGGCCCCTCCAACATTCTGATCGAGATCGTACCCCAGGCTGTGCTGGGTATTGACCTCGGAGGCGAGAGCGGTTGCCAGAGAGTTCAGGCTGTTGATATATCCCACCGCCATGGTGTCGCGAACATCGAGGTAGGCAGCCAGGCTTCCTCCAGTCAGGGAGGAGTTGATCTCCACCGTAGGGTCATCGGCGAAAACGACGTTATAGAACGTGGTTTGAGCGTCAGCAACGACATCGAGCTCCCAGCTATGACCGCCATCCACCACCGGCATACCGTTGGACAGAAAGACACTGACTGAATTATCATCATTCCGGATAGAGTGGAAATCGATGATCTCAGCTAGGGATGCCAGGAGGCTTTCCTGGCGGTCTTTGAGGGTGTTGATACCGGAATCGTTCTCGCTGCCCACCGACTGCGCGATCTTGTTGTTTACATCAGCAATATCCGCCGCATAGTCGTTGACCTTGTCAACAAGGCTCGATACCCGGGCATTCGCATCGTTCTGTGTGGCGAGAAGATCGTCGCCATACGAACGAAAGAGGGAGGTCAGGCTCTGCGAGACGGAGACCAGGGTCAGCCGTTCGGCCTGTCCGGAAGGATTGGCCGACAGGCCCTCCCAGGCACCCCAGAATTCACTCAACAGTTCGTTGATGCCGCCCGCATCGGACTCGTTGAAGATCATCTCGATCCTGTCCAATGCATCCTTCTTCGCCTCACTATATCCCAGGCTGTTTGTCTGTTCGTTGATCTGAACCCCGATAAACTGATCGTATATCCTCTCGATGCCTATTATCTCGACACTCTGCTCAGTGGTGCTGAATAACGCGCGTTGCCGCGAGTACCCGGCGGTATTCGCATTACTAACGTTGGTACCAGTCTGGTTGATCGCCGTCTGATGACTGAGCAGGCCGCCTTTTGCTATATTCAGTGTGTCGATCCCTGACATTCGTCTACCCTTCCCTGCTGAGAATCTTTCCGTGCAAATCGGTTTCCTTTAATCTCCCGGTGCTCAGATAGGTCGCGCCGGGATAGATCATCTGCCCCAGAAAATCAATCGATCTCCGCACACGCGAAAGAGAGGTGTCGAGGAGTATTTTATTCCGCTGATTCAACTCATGAATGTCCGTCAAGAGGGATCGCAGGATCGATCGGCATTCCTGCATTTCCTCTCCCTGTCTGTTCTCTTCATGCGACAGCAGCACTGAGAGCTGTATCTTTCTCCCGCTCAGACCGAGCAGGGCGGCGATCTTCCCGATCAGCTCTTCCCTGGCGTCTTCCAGCATTTCGGCCTTTAAGATACATGCCTCTTTTCTGGCGTTGCTTTCATGCACGGACTCAGCGGATGCGCCCATCAGCATTTCTCGCTCGTGTATGAGAGCGGAGCGCAGCTCTCTGCAGACTTCAATCTCCTTCCTTAAGATGGAGATCAGTGAATCAAAAAGGGGATGCAATGCATTCATAACCTTACGCAATAATATCCAAGAATGATTCGCTCAGCATCTTTTCGGCAATTTTTTCCCCATTGACGTCGTACGTTCCCGCCTGTATCCGATCCTTCAATTCATGAACCTTTTCCTCCCGCACCCCGGGAAGCTCCCCGAGTATCTTCTGAGCATTCTGAAAATCTCGCGCCGTGGAGGAGAGACTCACCTTCTCTTCCGCGATAGCACTGGAGGCCACTTGCTTGCCGGTTTCTTCGGTCACTTTCTTATCACTGATCTTGTGCTGCGAAACGAGTTCCGCCAGCGAATTGCTTGTTTCAGAAATTTTCATCGGTGATATCTCCTTTTTCCTTTTTCTTCTCTCCTACAACCTATCGGACAGTTTGCCGTAAAACTTTAGAAAGAGAGACGAAATAACCTGATTGCAGACGCTTAGCGTCCTTCAGCATCGTCCGATGCGCGAAGCCCTCTGAACTGATGAAGAAGCATCTTCTGAATGCCCATGCCCCTTCCCCTGTTGGCCAGATCTTCAGCTACCTTCTGGTCCATGAGCATGGTGTACGTATCCTTGCCCGGGAATTCATTCAAACCGCTTTTCGGGACCGTGTTTCGCATGGTTTTCAACATGTAGCTTATGAAGATGGCTTCAAAATCGGCGCAGGCCTTTTTTAATCGCTCCTCCGTCACATCCCCCTGCCGTTTTCCCTGCCGGGGTGCCCCGCTCCCCTCCGGGAGCGCGGCCGATTGTCTCATAATGACCCGTTCCATCCGATTTTCCCCGTCGTCTAGATGAGTTTCAAGTCCGCCTGCAGAGCGCCCGCCGACTTGATGGTCTGCAGTATGGTTATCAGATCACCCGGTGTGACGCCTATCGCGTTGAGCGCCCTCACCACATCCTGGATCGTCACCCCCCGGGGAACCACCACCAGGCGATTCCTTTCTTCCTCCACACCAACGGTCGTATCGGTCGTTACCACCGTCTGTCCTCCGGGAGCGACTACCGTGCCGCCGCCCGCGTCAACCGCCGCGCTGCCGGCAGGAGGGGCGGGAGCAAAGGGGGCCGGCTGCGACACATCCTTCGTCTCCTTGATCTGTATATACAGGTTGCCGTGGGCCACCGCAACGGTCGATATCCGGACATTTTCACCCATGACAATCGTCCCTGTCTTCTCATCGATGACAACCATGGCGGGAGAATCGACTTCAATATTTACATTCTCAATGATTGAAACCAGTTCGATGGCGTTTCCCCGGAAGGTCTCCTCCAGGTTCACCGTCACCGTTGACGCATCCATAATCTTCGCCTTGACCCCGGCCACAATTGCGGGAATGGCGGTCGCCACCCCTGTGGCGGTCGTAAAATCAGGGCGATAGAGATTGATGGAAATGACTCGCCGTTCCTCGAAATCGTATTTCAGCTCCCTCTCGACAGAAGCACCGTTGGTGATCCGCCCCGAAGTGGGGTGGTTTTTGGAAACGCTCGCTCCGCTTCCCCCTGCGGAAAATCCACCCACGGATACCGGCCCCTGCGCCACGGCGTATACCGCGCCATCCGCCCCCCGAAGGGGAGTCATAAGCAGCACCCCGCCCCGCAGGCTGTCGGCGTCACCGATTGAAGAAACCGAAACATCGATCTTCGTTCCCACTTTGGCGAAGGGGGGAAGATCGGCGCTGACCATAACCGATGCCACGTTATCCGACTCCAGATCCTCCCTGGACTGTTCCTTCATCCCCAGGCCCTGCCTGCTCAGCATATTGGCAAGGCTTTCCTTGGTAAACCCGTTTTCGATATCATCCCCCGTCCCGGCCAGACCGACAACCAGGCCGTACCCGACGAGCTGGTTGTCCCTGATCCCGCCGATACTCGCAATATCCTTGATGCGGGCGGCACAAAGAGAAGAGACAGCGATCAGGCCCGTCACGAAAATGACTGCCACGCCGATGGAAATTGTTTTCGCCTTCGTCTTCATCATACGATTATGTCCTCCATCCCGGTCAGAACGGCCAGGCCCAGTCCACGACGCGCGTCAGCCAGCCCGGCCGCATCTTGTCGTCCACCACCCCTTTACCGGTATAGACGATCTTGGCGTCGGCAATGTACTGTGACGATATGACGTTGTCCGAGGTGATATCTTCGGGCCTCACCGTGCCGGAGATAACGATATACTGATCCTCGGCGTTGACCGCCAGCCGCCGTTTTCCTTCTATGTTCAGGTTCCCGTTGGGGAGGACCTCCACAACCCGGGCCGTTATCCGCGCTTGCAGTTTACTGTTCCGAGTCGTGGTCCCCTTCCCCGTCAGGCTGTTCGAGGATGAGCCCCCCACCTTAATCGAGGGGAGCAGCCCCGCCGTATAGATGTCGTCTCCGTCGGTAAGATCCTTGTTGGATCTCGCGATCTTTCTGTCCATCCCGAGGAGTGAGGATATACCGGCGAGGGTTTCGGTATCCCGCGCCGTCGTCGTATTGGCGGAGTTGCTCCCGGAAGAGGACTCCTCTACAACGATGGTCACGATATCGTTGACATGGCGCGCCTTGTTGTCGCTGAAGAGTGAATTCCTCGCGTTTTCACCCGGCCAGATGGACCCTGTGGGAGGAGGAACGGGCTTTTCCTCCTGAACGGGGATAAATTCATCCTTCTCCACCACATCGGCGCGCGTGGAACACCCCGCCACCGCGAAGATGGAAACAACAAGGAAGATACCAAATAACCATGAGTGTCGTCGCATGACTAAAACTCCACTTCCACCAGGGAATTATCCACCACCCGGGCATAGATCGTCTTGTGTGATGACGCGTTTTTGACCTTCACCAGTTCTCCATGCATCCCGTCCTGCTCGGATATGCCGATCGTCGTTATGCCCATAAGGCCGTTATCGACGACGATCTTCACCGGCCTTCCCTTCTTTACCGCCGGCACGTCTTCCAGCCTGTTGCGGGTTATTTCGGTATTGGGTCTGACGCCCGTGCGCAGTTTCTTCCCCACTACTCCGTCCAGGCTCGAGATGATATTACGGGGCGGGCGCGTGAACCATCGCGCCATGACCCGCACGTCGTCGGGAGACAGAACGGTATCCCTGCCGAGGGAACGCGCACTGACAACCACATGTATCAGAACCTCCAACCGCGCCTTGATGATCTTCTCATCGAGCAGTCTGCCGTCTTCGTAAAACCTGACGCTGAAAGAGGTGTTCCCAAAAAAATCTTCATTCCTCCTGCCCTGGATCTGCCAGGTGATATCCTCCCCATCGAGGCTCATATCGGATATCCCGCCCGGAAAATCTATCCGCGTATCTCGACCGGCCTGGAAAATGTTTTTTGCCACATAGGAACGGATCGCCTCTTCTATCGCCTCGCCCCGTATCACCCCGGCGGCAGCTGCGGATGGATTCCCCGCCAGGAGAATCAAACACGCGGCAAGGGCGATACAGCCTGCCATCCAGCATATGTTACCTGAAACTCTCACCTGCTTTTCCCCCGGTTATCTCTTGAGGTTGTTTACCACCTGCATCATGGAATCCGCCGTCTGGATTGCCTTGGAATTGATTTCATATGCCCTTTGGCCCACAATCATCTTGACCATCTCATCAACGACGTTGACGTTCGACATCTCCAGAAAATTTTGCGAGAGGGTCCCGAATCCCGTCTCCCCCGGATTGCCGACCGTTGCCTCGCCTGAACCTTCCGTTTTGGCGTAGAGATTTCTCCCCAGACTGGTAAGTCCGGCGGGATTGATAAATTTCGCGAGTTCTATGCGGCCGCTTCCCAGGGAATTCCCGAACTCGTCGGTCGCCGTCCATGTCCCGCCGCTGTCAACTGTAAAATTGACCGCATCATCGGGAATAGTCACCTCGGGGATCAGCTTGAGCCCCTCGGAGTTGCACAAAACGCCTTCGTTGTCGGTCCTGAAACTCCCAGCGCGCGTGTACACGGTATCGCCGTCGTCATCGATCTGGAAAAATCCGTCCCCTTCGATGGCCAGATCGAACCTGTTGTCCGTCTGCATGTAATCTCCCTGGGTGAACATTTTCTGAACGGATACCGGTTTCACGCCCATGCCGATTTCTACCCCCACCGGAAGCTGGCTCCCGCCGGTTGTTTCGGCCCCCGACTTCGAATACACTTGATACATAAGGTCCTGGAAATCGGCCCTCGCTTTCTTAAATCCCACGGTGTTGATATTCGCCAGATTATTGGCGGTCACATCCTGCGTTATCTGCTGCGCCTCCATGCCGTTCGCGGCTGTCCATAATGCACGTATCATCGTATCTGTTCCTCCCTGTTACAGCCGTCCAATGCGGCTTGTCGATGCCTCGTTCTGTTCGTCAATCGTCTGAATCGCCTTCTGATATGATTCGAAGGTGCGCTGGATATTGATCATCTCAACCATCTCCCGCACAATCTGGACATTGGAAAGTTCCATATATCCGGACCGTACCTGGGGCTTCTCTTCCTCGCGCATCCCCGCCGCGTCGTCGGCATTGATATAGAGCCGGGCGTTGAGTTGAACGAGCGCCGACGGATTCTGAAAGCCCGCGATCTTCAATGTGTCGACCTCATTGCCGTCCACGAGTACCGAGCCGTTCGCGCAGACCTGGATATCATCCCCAGAGATGGTGATCTTCCCCCCTTTTCCGAGGAAATATTCACCGGAAAGAGACACCAGTTCCCCCTCTTCATTGAGGGTCGCCCGGCCGTCCCTGGTGTAGGCGATACCGTCCTTCCCCTGAAGGGTGAAAAACCCGTCCCCCTCTATGGCCAGGTCGAGGACATTGCCCGTCTTCTGCAGCGCTCCCTGGGAATAATCGATCGTTGCCGTCGGCCCCTGCGCCGGTTTACTCTCAACGCCTCCTTCAAGAAAACGGACCCATTCCGCCTTGAAGCCGGCGGTGTTCACATTGGCAACATTTCGGGCGGTGCTGTCAAGACGCTGAGCCTCACGCGTGGCCGCACTTGCCATCACCTTGATTCCAGTTCCGTCGATCATGTTTCGTAACCGCCTTTCTCGCAGGGATAACCTAGCAACTTGCGTGCCACAAAGGATGAATGGGCGTGCTGGAAACAAAGGGCTTCGCAGGTAGTGGAAAACGTTCCCCACATCGCTTCATCCCGGAGGAACCGGCATATAAGTTGCCGTAAAGACCAGTGTTGGCCTATTAAGGAGAGCTCCTTGACAGAGCAAATTCCAACACCCCTATGCTATCCCCGGAGGGGGAGGTGTAGGTGTCTCCCATCCTATCCTGCAGTTCAGCTCCCACAGGGGAAGGGGTGCGCCTGGATCAGGAAAATATTTCCCTGCCACCGGTACGATCGGTTTTCTTGATCGGATCATCCACAGGACAGATGACGAAATCACGAGAATGCATTGAAACCGCTCATGAGTCGTGAAAGGGTTATAGTAGGGTCCCGTCGGGGGAAAGTGTCCTGAGACACAGCGAAGGCCAGCCGGAGATTACCTCTCGCGGGTGTCCCGGTACCTTTCGTTGAGCGAATAGACAAAAGAAAGTATTTCGGCGACGGCCCGGTACAACTCGACGGGGATCTGTTCGTCTATATCGAGGCGGCTCAGGATCCGGACGAGCGCGGGATCTTCTTTGATGGGAACACCATGTTTTTTCGCGAGGACTATGATCTTTTCCGCAGCGCTGCCCTTCCCCCGGGCGGTAACCCGCGGGGCGGCATCCCGTGTCCTGTCATATTCAAGCGCGACGGAAACGGGTGGTTCTTCTGCGTTTTTTTTCATCGGTCATCTTCTCCGGACGAATCAAGACGATCCGGCGCTCCTTTTTCACGCCAGGATGTGCAGCCCCTCCGGGGCAAAAAGGGTATGAAACTCGCGGCGCAGGGAATCCTTCCTCTCCGCGGCATCCTTCCGGTTCACCAGGCATTCCAGGCTTTCCATGTCATACCCCAGCGCCACCAGTTTATCCCCCAGTTCCCCGAGAAGGGGGTGTATGAAATCGCGGCTGCGCTCATCCTCGCACCTCAGCACGCAGCCGATTCGTTTCCCCTCGATCTTGGCCTCGGCCACAATCTCCCCCAGTGCATCCATGTTGAGCAGAAAAAGAAGGGTTTTCAGCCCGCCCCGGTTTTTGCCCCTTGATTCCCCATCCCCGAATCTGACAAATATCTCCGCTGTTCCCTTTTTGCCGGGGAAGAGGAGGGGGACCTGAAACAGATACGCGTTCTTGTCTTCCTGAAAGAGATAGTTCACGGCCTGATGGGAATCGATGACCTGGAGGGACGAGCGGACAAACCCGGCAAGTCTTTCCGCCTCCGGAAAATCGCCCGCCTCCACGAGCGGCTGCAGCCTGCCCGACATCTTTGCGAATGACGCCTTCAGATTGTTCAAGGCTTCCTCCACATACGTCGCCCTGCCCAGCGTCCGTTTCAAGGCTTCACCCAGCTTGTGTTCCATGAGGTACCCGAGGGCGTGCACATACTCTCTGAAAAAAAGAGGGTTCTTCAGGCTTTCCCGGGAAAATATGAGAGACTTGAGGAGACTGTGTACATTTTTGGCGTCATCCGCCCCGAGACGCGCCGCGAGGTCTCCCAGCTTATCCGGGTCGAACCGGTCGGCCCCTTCCGTGAGAAGATCGGAGAGGGCCTCCGGATGCGCGTGGAAGAGTCTCAGATGATCGGTCAGCTGCGCCCGTTCCGCGGCCGGCCCCGGGAGAAGGCGGAGGACAATGGCGGGGTGGGTTTGCGCCACCCGCACGGCGATCGTTTCCCCCTTCGCGAGGGGAACCTTCGAATGCGCTGTTACGATGCTGTTTTTCAGGGATATGAGGACCCTTCCCGAACGGGCGTCCTCCAGGACGTGGGCGTTTACTTCTTCGCCGGCGGAAAGGAGTGGAAGCGCTTCCCCCCTTCCGGGGATATGTACAAGGGAATCGGATCTAGGAGGCAGCAGCGCGGCGGGTAGAATCTTCATTCTTCTTTCGATGGAGATCCAGGATGAGACATATCTCCCCCTCGGTGAGATGCAGTGTTTCGGCGATTTCTTTTTCGGTCAGGCCCTGCCCGGCCATCCTCACCACATCCTCGTATTTTCCTCGCCCCCCGGGCAAGGATTTTCCTCGCCCTCCGGGCAAGGATTTTCCTCCGCGGACGGGACCCCCCGATGTGCGGCCGCTTTTACCACCGTGTTCGTCCCCCGCCATGTTCCGTAATCGTCTCTCTTTTTCATCGAGTGCGGACACGGCCTCTTTGACGTCCTGCAGCGCCTTGAAAAGATGATCCGAAGAACGCCGGGATTCTTCGACCAGTTTCCTGAATTCAACGAAGGTCTCAGCATCCGCTCCCGCGGGTCTCCTGTTCCGTTCCCTGGTTACCGCCCAGATAAGGAAAAGAATGGAAATCAGAAGCGCTATATCGGCGAGGATCTGAATCGTTGCTATGAACTCGACGCTCATTCTACACCCGTATATCTATTTTTCCCTCAGGTACGACGGTGGCGGTATCAGCGTCGTTCTGTCGCTGTCCGTCCCCGGAACCGCCTTTGCCCGGAGACCCTTCCCGTTTTTCCCGCTCGTCTTCATCCCTCACCATCAGCCGCTCGGCCTCGTCAGGATCCTTCACCTTTTCTCTCAATTCCCGTTTCTCTTCGAGGAGCTGGGCGTGGAAATGCCTCTGCTGAGCGTCGCCCTGCTGTTGCTGAACCTGCTGAACACGCTCGATGGCACTTGATTGCAAAAGCACCTGCTGGACATCAAGCGATCTGAGCATACCCGGTGCACCCCTTTTCGCGCTGAGGATCAAAAATACCGTATAGTACGGTAACCTTCATCTCCTGTATCGTCACAATCCGGCACAAACTTTAGCCCTTTTCGAGCGGAAGGCCGATCAGAACTGAATCACGATCGGTGACGGATTGACAGGTAAAAGAGCATCGTGCAACTCTGTGATTTAAAACCAGCTGCAAGCGGGCTGCGTGCAGCCTGCGCCGCGCATGAACATATTTAATACGCTATCCGTATGGAGACAGTGGTCATCCCCGACTTGCGGGAAATCTGAAGAAGGGCGCCGTACTGCTTCATGAGAGCAAGAGCCCAGAAGAACCCCTTCTGTCCATTCAGATCGCCGGAGGGATCGTAAGTGTCGTCTCCCTCTTCGAGCATGTTCTTCATGTGACTTTCGTTTATGGGTGTTCCCGTGTCCTCGATCAGCACAGACACGTGCATGTCGTCATGACCCGTCGTGATAATAAGTTTTTTTTCTTCACTGTTTTTCATCGCATCGATGGCGCGTCTGATAATCGCCGCCAGCGCCATGGAATAGTCGGCTTTCACTCCCGTTACCAGGGGGATATCCCGATCTAGTACCAGTTTCTTTTTGATATCGTATTTAATACCCGGGTAAAACCACTGGAATTGAGCCTCCGCCTCCACGAGCTCGGACAGATTGATCTCCTGAACCGACCGGTCCTTCAGCATGCGGAATTTTTCCGCCACGCTGTTGAAGAGACAGAAGAGACGGTCAGCTTCCTTGACAAGCAGTCCGGCATCGCCGTGTATTCTCTTACAGTACTCCAGAATATCGCTGTCGGCTCCAAGGCCGTTCCCCATGGCACGTTCAAGGGTTTTCCCCGCCCGTCGTCCAAGAAGCTCGGAGCGACCCAGGATTCCATTAAGAGGGCTCGCAAAATCGTGAATGATTCCGGGAATAAGATCTCCGAAGGTCGACTCGAACTCCTGCTCCAGACCTTTGAAAAATACTCCCTCTCCTACCGACTCACAACTCTGGAGCTCCATGGTCATCTCCCTCTGTTTTTTTATGTGATCTTGGCATCATTTTCCAGTCCTTACAATACGAGAAATTTCGTAAAATACACATTTCGTATCTTTTTTTCGCCCATGAACGCGTTCAGCCTCTCTCTGATCTCCTCCCTGATTCCTTCGCCGACTTTGAAAAAATCAGCGTGTTCTTTCAATGTCTTATATATGATCTTTCTCAATTCAAACTTCTCTTTCGGCAATACCATCCCCGCATTCAATTCCATAGCCACGGCACACACGAGAATCCGATCCCCGGAGCTATCGTCATTCAAGCGAACGATAAATTCATCAAAGTGTTCAAATGGTCCTTCCACAGAGACAGCCCCGCGCGGACCTTCCGGTTCGGAATCGACCTTTACGGCCTCATGCGGGCCGTTCACCGGTTCCGGAGCAGGCGCTTCTCCGGAATAATCCCCCCATGCGCTCCCGCCCGCGCATAGAGCGAGAGACAGGACAAAAATCGCCATCACTTTCTTTAAAGAACCTGTGCATGCACTGTGGCTAGTTGGTATCATATCGCAACTTTTTCAGAACGTTCCGCAACCTCAGTATCGCCTGGGAGTGGAGCTGAGAAATCCGCGATTCCGATAACTCCAGGACCAGACCGATCTCCTTCAGGGTCAGCTCCTCGTAGTAATAGAGCGAAAGGACCAGGGCCTCCTTCTCCGGGAGAGACTCTATGGAATCCTTCAACGTCTCTCTCAATTCGTCCTGCATAAGGAGAGAAAAGGGATTATTCTCATCGATCTTCGCCAGCACCTCGTCCTGCGTATGTGCCTCACAGTAATCGGGAGGGAGATCGTCGCTGCTCAATATGGAAACCCCCTTTGTCTCGTTTAAAAGCTTGTAGTAATCGTCAAGCGACATCTCGAGGTACCCGGCAACATCTTCATCGCTCGGAGGACTCCCGAGTTCCCGTTGCACCGCCTCAAAGGCCTCCTCCAGTCGCGCCTCTTTGTTCCTGTCCGATCGAGAGACAATATCCCTTGATCGAAGCTCGTCCAGGATGGCTCCCCGGATTCGGAATCCGGCGTATGTCTCGAAGAGCACATTCCTCGTTTCATCAAACTTCTCAATAGCCGACATCAATCCGATGATCCCGGCATTGACGAGGTCGTCCTTTCCCACATGACTGGGCAGCCTCATGGCAATCCTTCCGACAATATTCTTGACAAGGGGCACGTATTTGATGATCAGTTTTTCGCGCTCTTTGCTATCGATCATTGTTCCCCACGACGGAACGGTCAAAGAATTTAATTGTTCCATTTTCATACTCGTCCGGCCCTTTCCGGCATAGTTTTTCTACAATCTCAGACATGTTCTTGGTCGCCCTTGAATCGGGGAATTTCTCAGCCAGGAGTTTCTGGCTCTTCACCGCCTTTGCCACATTCTGATCATGGAGAATATGGCCCAGATACTCGATGGGGAAACCCAGAAAATGATTGGTCGCTTTATTCAGCCGCTGATATACCTCTCTGGCTTCGCCCCCATCCTTCGCCATATTCACTAGCAGCATAAACCGTCGCGTCCGGTATCCCTGGTGCAGTATCTTGATCAGGGCATAGGCGTCCGTGAGCGAGGTCGGTTCAGTGGAAACAATCACGATCACCTCTTTGGCGACCATGTTGAAATACAGAACATTGCCGGTAATCCCCGCCGCGGTGTCGATGAGCATGAAATCGATATCCTCATCAAGCCCTTCCAACTCATCCAGAAGGGTCAGTTTGTGCCCTTTCGACAACTCCGCCATTTCCTGAATTCCCGAGGCCGAGGGAAGAATTCTGATCCCCCCCGGACCCTCGACGATGATATCGGATAGGGTCTTCTCCCCCCTGAGGAGGTGGCACAGATTATATTGCGGAGCAATCCCCAGGATTACATCTATATTGGCCAATCCGGCATCGGCATCGAGGAGCAACGTCTTTTTCCCCATCTTCGCAAGGAGATAGGCGAAATTCACCGTTATATTTGTTTTCCCCACGCCCCCCTTGCCACTGGTAACTGCGATGACACGCACATCGCCGGCGCGTCTTTTCCGCCTTGCCGCCGAAACCGTCTCGTTTTTCTTATTCTCTCTCATAGCTGCTGCCTGATCCACTCACCATACCTCCCTCACAAGATGGGCGTCCACGGGAGAAGAAACACCGTGATGGAAAGATCTCCCGGCCGCTTCTCTTCCTCCACGCCGCCTTCAGACGTGGGTTGTGACGCTTCCATTACCATTTCGATCATAAACGCATGCATCCGAAAATCAATGTACTCTGTTTTCAACGACAAGTCGTGCAAACCGCAGGGGGTCCATCTCCCGCAGGTCCCGGGGGACATTCTGCCCGTTAGCGATGTACGACACCGGTTTTCCGAAGGAATCGACAATATTGTACATGGCGCCGAACTTCCGTGCGTCATCCAGTTTCGTCAGTATGATATTGTCGTAATCGATACAGCCGAAGCCTGCGGCGGCGTCCACCATCCGTTCCTGGCTCGACGTCATGCTCAAGACAAGATTCATCTCAACAGGAGAATCCTTTGGACAATATTCCTGGATTCTCAGTAAAGATCCTTCATCCCCTCGACTCTTCCCGGGCGTATCTATCAATATGAGATCCCTGTCGGAAAACTTCCGGATGATTCTCTCGAAATCTTTCCTTTCAGAGGCTATCTCCAGGGGGATTTCCATGATATCGGTGTATACCTTCAGTTGTTCGACGGCACCGATACGATAGGTATCCGTCGTTATAACCCCCACGCTGCGTTTTTCTTCGCACAAGGCGCGGGCGGCCACCTTTGCGAGGGTGGTTGTCTTCCCCTCCCCTGCAGGCCCGACAAAGGCGCAGAGTCTTTTTTTCTTCGGCCGCTTATAGGAAGGGGCAACTGACCGCGTGATGGCGTCAACAACAAGGCCCAGAGAGCGGCGATAGCGCTCCCGGCTGTCTCCGTCCTGGGGACAGGCATCCTTCAACCCTTTTATCAGCGAACCGGCCCGTTCTTTCGATATGCCGACCGCCAGCAGGTGGTGATATACCTTCGAAAGATGAGGGGGAACCGTCCCGTCTCTCTGAATACCGAGGACGTCATACAGAGCACCCACCGTCTCCTTTAATTCCGCCAGTTCGGCATGAATATATCCGTCCCTTCTGAAATCCCGGATGAGGGTTTTCAACTGGTCCATTTCGGTTTTGAAGAAAGCAAGCATATCTCCTGCTCCCTTCTCTTCGTTTGCAAGGCCCAGGGCGAAGGTATCCCTGGCGGCAACCACCTCGATTCCCCCCCGCAGTTTGCGGGTGGAAAGAACAACGGCATCCGGCCCCAGATCCTTCTTGATCTTTTCCATGGCTTCCTTCGTGGTCGCCGCTTCATATCGTTTAATCTGCATCGCTCATCACCAGCATACCCAGAGATTTGATGTTTACATCGCGGGTAATCTCGTTGTGAGAAAGAACAACGATAGTTGGAAAAAACTTTTCCAGTATATTCCGTAAATATATCCTGACGCCGGGAGAGCAGAGAATGATCGGCTGCAACCCTTTTTGGGTGAAGGTCTTGACAAATTTCTGGAGATTGCCCACGAGCTTCTGGATCATCGTGGGGTCTGCCACAACGAATGACTCATATTCGGAATGCTGAACCGATTTATCGATGCGATCCTCGATGTCGGGCGAAACCATAATAACGGTCATGTTCCCCTCCGCGTCCCGGTATTCCCGTGTGATCAGACGGGCGAGAGCCTGCCTGACATAGCCGGTCAACACATCGACGTTCTTTGTCAGAGGCGCGTAATCCGCCACCGTTTCCAGTATGGTAAGAAAGTCGCGGATGGACACCCGCTCTCTCAGGAGTCTCTGGAGCACCTTCTGAAGCATGCCGAGGGACACCATCTTCGGCACGATCTCCTCCACCACCTTGGGGTGGGTGTTCGCCAGACCATCCAGGAGGGACTGGACCTCCTGCCTGCCTAGAAGTTCGCCCGCATGCGCCTTAACGATTTCGGTCACGTGGGTCGTAACGACCGTGGCCGGGTCCACGACGACCACCCCCTTGGCCTGAACCGATTCTTTTTTCTTTCCGTCTATCCAGACGGCAGGCAGCCCGAATGAGGGTTCCGTTGTCTTGATCCCCTCTATCGCCAAACCTTCCTCCTCACCGTTTATAGCGAGATAGTGCCCCATCTGTATCTCCCCGCGGGCAACCTCTACCCCTTTCAGTTTCACCATATACTCACCGGGTTTTATCTGCAGGTTGTCTCGGATATGTATGGGGGGCATGATAAATCCCATCTCGACGGCCATCTGTCTCCTCAGGACCTTGATCCTCTTGAGCAGTTCCCCTCCCTGTGCCAAATCCACAAGAGGAACCAGACTGTACCCCATCTCCAGTTCAAGCGAATCGAGAGGAGGGAGCGCCTCAATCGATTCAGCCGCTGTCTCAGCCGGTTGTTCTTCCCTGGTTTTCTTTGATTCGGTTCTCTGTGACGCCTTGAGTTTTCTGTACGCGATAATCCCTGTGGCGAGAGAGAGAATCAGAAAGGAAATCTTCGGCATCCCGGGGATCAAACCGAATATAAGGAGAATGGCCGAAGCCGAAGCGATTACCTTAGGCTGTACGAAGAGCTGTCCCGTTACCTCCCTGCTCAGGTCGGTGGAGGCCGTGGTGCGTGATATCAACATCCCCGCCGCGGTCGATACCACCAGCGCCGGAATCTGGGTCACCAGTCCATCCCCC
>CAZAST010000012.1:21807-22089 GCA_964487805.1 uncultured Syntrophaceae bacterium | reverse complement strand
GTTTGCCTCCCCTGTGCGGTGGCAGGAAACCATAGAGCGGATGTTCCGAATGGGGGTACGGACCATCGTCGAAATAGGGCCAAAAAAAACACTGACAGCCCTGATAAAAAGAATCGACAAGGATATCAAAACCCTGAACATAGAGGACAAGACCTCTCTGGAAGCAACCGCCAATTTTTTTGACGGCGGGGAAGCGGCATAAGGCTCGTGAACATGTTTTCATCCGGACTTCTAAGAATGTGCCGCGGGAGATATCATTGAGAACATGCGGTTGGTTGATAT
>CAZAST010000012.1:0-21797 GCA_964487805.1 uncultured Syntrophaceae bacterium | reverse complement strand
AGCTACAGCCAATTTTTTTGACGGCGGGGAAGCGGCGTAAGACTGCCTCACGCGACGAACCGCTTGTCCAGGTTTCAGAGAATGTGTGGCACGTGGTATCATTGAAAACAAGCGGGTGGTTGATATGAAAACACCGGACGAAAAGCCTCTTGATGGAAAAACGGCTCTCATAACGGGGGGATCACGGGGAATCGGAAGGGCCATCGCGGTGGAACTTGCCCGCATGGGCGCCTTTGTCGGCATCAACTATGTCCGCAACGAGGAAGAGGCCCGGGCGACGTTGGAACGTGTCCGCGCACAGGGGGGGACGGGAGACCTCCTGAGATTTGACGTATCGGATGTGAACGCCGTCAATGCTGCCGTTCAGGGAATAATTGAAAATCGCGGACGAATCGACATTCTGGTAAACAACGCCGGCATGACGCAAAACGGCCTCTTCGTCAGAATGAAGCCGGAGGTCTGGAACAGTGTCATGGCCGTGAATCTGACCGGGACAATCAACTGCTGCCAGGCCGCCGTCAGATATATGATAAAACAGAAGTTGGGACGGATCATCAATATGACATCCGTGGTCGCCCTCTCCGGAAACGCCGGACAGGCAGCGTACTCTGCGTCCAAAGCGGGAATCGTGGGGCTCACACGGTCCCTGGCCCGGGAGCTGGGGTCAAGAAATATCTGCGTTAACGCCGTTGCGCCGGGACTCATCGCAACCGACATGACCGGCACCATGGAGGAACAGCGCAAGGGGGCGGTACTGGACCAGGTACCACTGGGAAGAGCCGGAACACCGAATGATGTGGCAGGCGTTGTAGGATTTCTTGCGTCCGCGAAGGCCGATTACATCACGGGGCAGGTGATACAGGTCAACGGCGGACTGTACATGTGACACAGGTAAAAATCTGATATATACATGAGGGAGGAAAAGGAATGACCGCTCAGCTTGAGGAGAAAATCAAAGCAGTTATCGTTGAACAGTTAAATATAACAGAAGAAGAGTGCGTCCCCGACGCGGCGTTTATCGACGACCTGGGGGCCGACTCTCTTGATATAGTGGAACTGATCATGGCAATGGAAGACCACTTCGGACTGGAGATATCGGATGATGATCTGGCCAAGATACGCACTGTGAGGGATATCACCGATTACATAAAAGGAAAATTGTCATAGTCATGACATCGAGACGGCGGGTTGTCATAACGGGGCTGGGTATCGTGAGTCCCATGGGCAATTGTCTGGAAGACACCTGGGCCGGAATCTGTTCCGGAACGCCCGGTATCGCAGAGATTACCCGGTTTGACACCGACGGCTTCAAGACGAAGATAGCGGGTGAGGTCAAGGGGTTTGACCCGTTGACCTTTGTCAATGCTAAAGAACGGCGCAAGATGGATGATTTTATCATCTACGCCCTTGCGGCCTCGGAGATGGCCCTGCGCGACGCGGATCTGACGATCGGAACCCGGAACGCCGAGCGGGTCGGGGTTATCCTGGGCTCCGCCATCGGCGGTCTGACCACCATCGAGAAGGAGAAGGAAACCCTGCTCAATGCGGGACCGGGGAGGCTGTCCCCCTTTACCGTCCCGGCGGTGCTGGCAAATCTTGCGCCGGGGCAGGTCTCCATACGATTCGGCGCCAAGGGCCCCATCGGCTGCGCCGTCACGGCATGCGCTTCAGGGAACAGCGCCATCGCGGAGGCTTTCAGAACCATAGCATGCGGGTACGCGGACGCCATGATAACGGGTGGAACGGAGGCTGCCGTCGCTCCCCTTGCCGTAGCGGGATTCGGGGCCATGAGAACGCTATCAACCAGAAATGACGAGCCCCGGCGGGCAAGCAGGCCCTTCGACCGCGACAGAGACGGCTTTGTCATAGGCGAAGGGTGCGGCGTCATCATCCTGGAGGAGATGGAATGGGCCCTCGAACGGGGAGCCCGCATATACGCCGAGCTTGCGGGGACGGGATCGACGAGCGACGCTTTCCACATGGCGGCTCCCCCACCGGGGCATGACGGCGCCGCACGGT
Source organism: uncultured Syntrophaceae bacterium (assembly GCA_964487805.1). GTDB lineage: Bacteria > Desulfobacterota > Syntrophia > Syntrophales > UBA2210 > UBA6078. The sequence goes on along the minus strand of CAZAST010000012.1, from coordinate 19,778 downwards.
GCATGAGGATCGCCCTGCAGGACGCGGGGATGGAGCCGTCAGAGATCGACTATATCAACGCCCACGGCACATCGACCGCCCTGAATGATGTGTATGAAACGGAAGCGATCAGGACGGTCTTCGGCACATACAGCCGGGATGTTGCCATCAGTTCCACAAAATCGATGACGGGCCATATGCTGGGAGCTGCCGGGGGAGCAGAGGCCATCTTTTCCGTCAAGGCTATCCAAGAGGGCGTGGTGCCGCCCACCATCAATCTGGACAATCCCGATCCGCAGTGCGACCTGAATTATACGGCCCACCAGGCGCAGCGACGGGAGATCAGGGCCGCCATGTCGAACACCTTCGGATTCGGCGGCGTCAATTCAGTGCTCATATTCAAGAAGTTTGAGGATTGAAAGGGATTATCATGAAGATAGTTATCGGTTCCGATCACGCCGGTTTTCTGGTAAAGGAGACACTGAAGAAGGCCATCGGCGGCATGACGGATATCGGCACCAGCAGCGCGGATTCCGTGGACTATCCCGATTTCGGAGCCCGGGTGGCCCGCGCGGTATCATCGGGGGAATATGACCGGGGAATTCTGATCTGCGGTTCCGGCATTGGAATGTCGATCGTTGCGAACAAGTTTCCCGGTATCAGAGCGGCCCTCTGTACGGATACGGAAACGGCGCGCCTCAGCAGGATGCATAACGACGCCAACGTGCTCGTCCTTGCCGGAAGGCGGACGGACCCGGACACGGCCGTCGCCATCGCCACGGTTTGGCTTGATACCCCTTTTGAAGGTGGACGGCACGAGCGGCGTCTCGAAAAGATACGGAATATTGAGAAGGAGAAGAGATAATGTCCATATTACACAAGACGGATCCGGAAATCGCCCGGGCGATACTCGACGAAACCAGACGACAGGCCGGCAAGCTTGAACTGATTGCCTCGGAGAACTTCGTAAGCGAGGCGGTGCTTGAGGCGCAGGGTTGTATCATGACAAACAAATACGCAGAAGGGTACCCGGGAAAGCGGTATTACGGCGGGTGCGAGTTTGTCGATGTGGCCGAAACCCTCGCCATAGAGCGGGCGAAGCAGCTGTTCGGCGCTGATCATGTCAACGTGCAGCCCCATTCCGGAAGCCAGGCGAATATGGGGGTCTATTTCGCCACACTGCAACCGGGCGATACCATCCTGGGGATGAATCTTTCCCACGGTGGACACCTCACGCACGGCAGTCCGGTCAACTTTTCGGGGCGGCTATACAACGTCGTTTCATACGGGGTGGACCGGAAAACAGAGACCATCGATTTCAACGAGGTTGAAGATCAGGCGAAACGCCATAACCCCAAACTGATCGTCGTCGGGGCCAGCGCCTATCCCCGGACTATCGATTTTCAGGCTTTTCGAGAGATAGCGGACAGGACCGGAGCGGCGATCATGGCCGACATCGCCCACATTGCCGGCCTTGTTGCCGTCGGCCTCCACCCGTCTCCCGTTCCGGTGTGTGAATTTGTCACAACAACGACCCACAAAACCCTGCGGGGTCCGCGGGGCGGCATGATCATGTGCCGGGAGGACTTTGCCAAGGTCATCGACAGCCGTATCTTTCCCGGCAGCCAGGGAGGGCCGCTCATGCATATCATCGCGGCCAAGGCGGTGGCCTTCAAGGAAGCCCTCGAACCGACTTTCAAGGAGTATCAGCTCCAGATTTTGAAAAACGCCCGGGCCCTCGCAGAGGAGCTGACAAAAGGGGGCATTCGTCTCGTTTCGGGCGGGACCGATAATCACCTCTTACTGATCGACCTGACCGACAAGGGTGTCACCGGAAAAGAAACCGAGGCGGCGCTTGACAGAGCGGGAATTACCACGAACAAGAACGGCATTCCCTTCGACACGAAGGGCCCCATGGTCACCAGCGGCATACGGCTCGGGACACCTGCCCTCACCACGCGGGGCATGAAGGAACGGGAGATGCAGACCATCGGCCGGCTCATTACCTCGATCATCAACGATGTCACCAGCCAAGAACGGATTCTCGAGGTCAAAAAGGAGGTTGCCGTCCTGTGCGAATCGTTCCCCCTGTACCGGGACCGCATTGAGGCGCGTATCTGACCGGTCCGGTACACGGCTGATCTTTGTACAACCGACTGCTCGTGCCTGTAGCGCAGAGAAAAGGATAATGATGCTGGAAGGCGCAGAAGATGAAACCTGAAACACAGAACGCGCGCCCCTCATGGGATCAATATTTCATGGATATCGTGGAACTGGTGTCGCGGCGTTCCACCTGCCTGAGGCGCAAGGTCGGAGCTATTCTGGTCCGGGACAAGCGGATCCTGGCAACGGGCTACAACGGACCTCCCGCGGGAATTGCCCACTGCTCGGAGACAGGATGCCTGCGGGACAAACTGAAGGTTCCCTCAGGCGAACGCCATGAGCTGTGCCGGGGGCTGCACGCGGAGCAAAACGCCATTATCCAGGCCGCGCTCTACGGGGTGAGCACCAAGGGATCAACGTTATACTGCACCACCCACCCCTGCATCATATGCGCCAAAATGATCATCAATTCAGGGATCGAATCGTTTGTCTACAGGGAAAGCTACCGGGACGCACTTGCCGTTGAAATGCTCAGGGAAGCCGGCGTACAAGGGAGAAGCCTATGAATTGCCCTTTTTGCTCAAATGGAGAAAACAGGGTCATTGACTCGCGTATCAGCAGGGACGGCAACGCCATACGGCGGAGAAGGGAATGCCTCAACTGTCATAAGCGATTCACGACCTACGAATATGTTGAAGATGTTATCCCCGTTGTGGTCAAGAAGGACGGCCGCAGGGAAGAGTTTGACAGAACCAAGATCTTCACGGGCATAAAGAAGGCCTGCGAGAAACGCCCCATCAGCGTGGAAGCTATAGAGGACGCGGTCGACAAGATCGAGCAGGAATGTCAGGAACTTCAGATGAAAGAAATCCCCACCCACGTGATAGGCGAAAAGATCATGGAAACGCTCCATGCCCTTGACGCGGTTGCCTATGTGCGATTTGCCTCCGTGTACCGGGAATTCCGGGATGTGAATGAATTTATGGAAGAACTGAAGGGATTTCTCAAAAAGGACGCGTGATGTTTACCGGCATTATTGAAAGTGTGGGCATCGTAAGGGATATCGTCGGAAGGGGAGCGGACGCCCGGCTCGCCGTCAGCACATCGCTGGACCTTTCGGATGTGAGGGTGGGTGACAGCATCGCGGTGAGCGGTGCCTGCCTGACTGTCGTGACAGTCGCGAAGGACATATTTTCCGCCGATATATCGGCGGAGACCCTGGCGAAGACCACCCTGAAGGATTTCAGAATCGGAGACACGGTCAACCTTGAGCGGGCTCTCACCTTGAGCAAACCCTTGGGCGGGCACTTCGTTCTGGGGCATGTCGATTGTGTGGGCGACATCCGCGAACGCACGGAAAAATCAAACTCCATCATATTCGGTATCGAGGTTGGAGCGGAGACGGGGCGCTACATCGTTCTGAAGGGGTCTGTCGCCGTTGACGGCATCAGCCTGACGGTTAACCGATATGAAAATAACAGGTTTTATGTTAATATCATTCCTCATACCGCCCGGGAGACGACGCTCGGATTCAAAAAAGCGGGCGACCGGGTGAATGTGGAAACGGATATCCTGGGAAAATATGTGGAACGATTCGTCCATCCCGACAGAGGAATCGATGAGAATTTTCTGCTGAGGCATGGATTTCTGAAATAACGCTATCATAATACAGAAGGACAAGGAAAACGAAATGCTGAGCACGATTGGGGAGGCCATTGAAGACATCAAAAATGGCAAGATGGTAATACTGGTTGATGACGAAGACAGGGAAAATGAGGGTGACCTGTGCATGGCCGCAGAGCATGTCACCCCCCAGGCGATTAACTTTATGGCAAAACACGGCAGGGGGCTCATATGCCTTTCCCTGGCGGAAGAACTGGCGGACCGGCTTGAACTTCCCCTCATGACTACCAATAACGAGTCGCGCTTCGGGACGGCCTTTACTGTTTCGATTGAGGCCCGGGTCGGCGTGACGACCGGCATCTCCGTGAAGGACCGGGCAACCACCATCCTGACGGCGGTTGCCGACGGGGCAAAACCGAATGACCTGGTCAGCCCCGGGCATGTCTTTCCCATCCGGGCCCGCAAGGGAGGTGTCCTGGTCCGCACCGGGCAGACCGAAGGGTCGGTCGATCTCGCCCGGCTGGCGTATCTGAAACCCGCGGGGGTTATCTGCGAAATCATGAAGGAAGACGGGACCATGGCGAGGATGCCCGATCTCGAACTCTTCGCGAAGGAGCACGGCATCAAGATTGTCACCATTGCCGACCTCATCGATTTCAGGATGCAGCACGAGCGCCTGATTCGGAGAGTGGCCGAGGCCAGCCTCCCCACAAAATACGGAGGGAAATTCAAGGTCATCGTCTACGAGAACGATGTGGACGATATGAAGCACATTGCCCTCGTGAAGGGGGATATTGGACCCGACGACGCGGTACTGGTCCGCGTCCACTCCGAGTGTGTGACGGGAGACCTTTTCGGGTCGTTGCGTTGCGACTGCGGCGACCAGCTCCATAAGGCCATGGAGATGGTGGACCGAGAGGGGAAGGGTGTCATCGTCTACATGCACCAGGAGGGGCGTGGAATCGGGATTGTGAATAAGATACGCGCTTACAACCTGCAGGAACAGGGACGCGATACCGTCGAGGCCAATCTCGAGCTGGGATTCCAGGAAGATCTCCGGGACTACGGCATAGGAGCGCAGATACTCGTTGATCTCGGGGTCAGGAAGATGCGTCTCATGACGAACAACCCGAAGAAGATCGTCGGAGTGGAAGGGTATGGCGTCACGGTAGTGGAGAGAGTCCCCATAGAAATCAAGCCAAACGAGATCAACCTGCACTACTTGAAGACCAAGAAAGACAAGATGGGGCACTTGTTGGAAATATAGCGGTGACGGTTTCACCGGGGATTGATCGTGGCCCTGCCGGGGAGCGATCGAACCCGTGACAGAGAAGGCGGAAAGGAGTTGAACAGGATTATGGCCAAAATCATAGAGGGAAAAATCATAGCCAAGGGGTTGAAGTTCGGTATCGTAGCCAGCCGGTTTAATGATTTCATCTGCGGAAAACTCATCGAGGGGGCTTTGGACGCCCTGAAACGGTCAGGGGCGGATGAAAAGGATATCAGTATCGTCCGGGTCCCCGGTGCCTTTGAGATACCGCTCGCGGCAAAAAAACTCGCAAAAAGCGGCGCTTTTGACGCAGTCATATGTCTGGGGGCGGTGATACGGGGCGGCACGCCGCACTTCGAGTATATCAGCGCCGAGGTGTCCAAGGGAATCGCGCTCGTGACGCTCGAAACGGAGACGCCGGTGGCGTTCGGTATCATCACCTCCGATACCCTGGAACAGGCCATCGAACGAGCCGGAACCAAGGCGGGGAACAAGGGATGGGATGCGGCCATATCGGCAATCGAGATGGCGAATCTCCTGAAGCTTTTGTAGCAGAAACTCTGCTTTGAGGAATTAATGGGTCACAGAAGAAAGGCGAGAGAGATCGCCCTGCAGGTTCTCTATCAGATTGATGTTACGGAAGTCGGCGTCGATGAGGCCGTACAACTTTTCCGGGACGGCTTCGGCATACCGGAGGAGGCGGCTGAATTCTCCACGCAGCTTATTCAGTGCACCACTGATCATCTTAGGGAGATTGACGATCTGATAAAGGCATGCTCTGAGCACTGGTCACTGGAGCGGATGTCGAAGGTGGACAGAAATATCCTCAGGGTCGCCGTATCGGAATTTCTCTATTTCGACGATATTCCACCCAAAGTGACCCTGAACGAGGCAATCGATATCGGAAAAAACTACGGTTCGGATAATTCGGGATCTTTTATCAATGGCATCCTTGACGCCATCTATTCCAAACTCTGGGGAAAAGATGAGAATCACGGTATCGTCTGAATCGCCGGACACGTTGTCTCATGACAGTCTGGCTTTCGGGTTCTTCTCCGACGAACGCCCCCCGAGAGGCTATTGCGGGCTCGCGGACTGGCGTTTGAACGGCCTCATCTCTCATCTGATTGCCGGAGGGCGGATCACGGGGGCCTTCATGGAAAAAATCCTCATATCCTCCGATCACCGTATCCCTTCCCCCAAAATACTTCTTGTGGGATTGGGCGAGTCAGCCCAATTGACCTATGATAAACTATATACCGCCGGGTGTACCATTCTCGAAACATTGAGTGAGATAGAATGTGCCGACTTCGCCTTTGATGTCCCCGGCTCGGGAAGGTGCGATCTGGAAATCCCCAAGATGGCGTTTGCCATGGTGTCGGGGATCTTTGAATCGGAAGTGGTGAAGCTGGGGGATAGGGCTTCCGACTTGGTGGTGTTGAGCCACAGCAACTTTTTCGACGAAGTGGTTCTGGGGATGCACGAGTTCAAGGTAAGCGCGCGGGGCAGGGTTACTGTTGATATCATAGCCGATGCCGAGCGAGAGGGAACGGGTCAACCATGAGAGCCGTCATCGTTGGGGCCGGAGAAGTCGGCTATAATATCGCGGATATCCTCTCCAAGGAAGGGAACGATATCGTCATTATCGACACGAATGACGAACGGCTGAAGGACATCGCCGAAAACCTGGATGTGCAGACCATAACGGGAAGCGGGAGCAGCCCCCAGGTGCTCAAAGAGGCGAAACTGAGCCAGGCGGAGATGGTGGTCGCCGTGACCGACAGCGATGAAACCAACATCGTCGCGTGCCTCCTTGCCTCCGCTCAGTCCACCTCGCCGTTCAAGATCGCACGGATACGGAATCCCGATCTGAACCGGGAATCCGTCCTGTTCGATAAGGCCCATCTTAATATAGACCTCTGTATCAACCCGGAGCGGGAGGCGGTCAAGGATGTCATCAATCTCATGGAATATTCCGGTGCTTCGGAGGTCATAGATTTTGCCGAAGGCAACGTCAAACTGGTCTCATTCTATGTGGATGCCGAATGCGGCGCCATAGGCAAGAGCCTCCAGCAGATCATGGAGGACTATCCGGCTGACGAGGATATCCTTGTCGCCTCGGTCACGCGTGGGGATGAACCGATCATTCCCTCAGGCAAAACGGTAATCAAGGAAAAAGACCATCTTTTTGTCTTTGCCAAGTCCGAGCATGTGAGGAGCATGCTCACGTTTTTCGGCAAAAAAGAGGAACTCGCAGAGCGCGTCTTTATCGTCGGCGGGGGTAACACGGCCCTCATGCTCGCTGAGGCGCTCGAAAAGAAATGGGTTGATACGATAAAGATTATCGAGAAGAGACAAGACCGGTGCGATCTGCTCGCTTCCCGGCTGGACAGGTCCATCTGCCTCCACGGGGACGGAACGGACCAGGAACTGCTGAAAGAGGAAAATATAAAGGATGCCGATTACTTCATTGCCGTTACCGACGATGAAGAGGAGAATATACTGAGCGCACTTCTGGCAAAGCAGCTGGGGGCGAAGAAAGTGATATCTCTTGTCAATAAGTCCGGCTACAGCCATCTGATTCCCCTCCTCGGTATTGACGGCGTTATGAACCCGCGGCGGGCCAGCGTCGGCAAAATACTGCACTTCATACGCAAGGGTAAGGTCATTTCAGCGACGCCTCTCGGCGACGAAAAAGCGGAGGCCGTTGAGTTCATCGCCCTTGAGACATCCGACATAACGAACAGACCCTTGAAGGATATCGATTTCCCCAAGGGAACCATCATTGGAGCGATCACCCGGGCAGGTGAAGTGATCATCCCCGGAGGAGACTCGGTTATCCTACCGGGAGACCATGTGATCCTGGTAACACTTCGTTCGTCGATTCAGAAGATCGAAAAGATTCTGACGGTCAAACTGGACTATTTCGGATGAACAGGAAGAACATACTCTATATCCTGGGTTCGCTTCTCTTTTTCCTGGGGTTGACCATGATTCTGCCCCTGGCCTGTTCGCTCTACTATCAGGAGGGGGATACCGGCGCGTTTCTCTATTCCATGGCGGCGGCTTTCTCTATCAGCGCGCTCTTCTATTTTCTGTTCAAGCCTGACGAGGGAGCGATAAGCCTGACCCACAAGGAGGGGTTCCTGATTGTCACCCTCGGGTGGCTTCTCGCCGCGCTCTTCGGCTCCCTTCCTTACCTGATCCAGGGAACGCTGCCTTCTTTCACCAACGCCTTTTTCGAATCCATATCAGGATTCACCACCACCGGAGCAACGGTTATCACGCAGATTGACGGCCTTCCCCACGGAATTCTCCTGTGGCGTTCGCTGACCCAGTGGCTCGGGGGGATGGGTATCATCATCCTCTCTATCGCGATTCTTCCCCTGCTCGGTGTGGGGGGAATGCAGTTATATAAAGCGGAACTCCCCAGCCCGGTGAAGGACAAGATCACCCCCCGCATTGCGGAAACGGCGCGGACCCTGTGGATCGTCTATATTATCATTTCCATGGTGGAATTCATCATGCTCATGGCAGGAGGGATGGGTGTGTTCGACTCCCTCTGCCACACCTTCACCACCATGGCCACCGGGGGATTTTCCACCAGCGATGCCAGCATCGCTCACTTTCACAGCGCCTATATCGACGGCGTCATCACCTGCTTCATGCTGATTGCCGGGATCAACTTTACCCTGCACTACAGTCTTGCAACGGGAAACTTCAGGGCTTTTTTCGGGAACATCGAACTCCGCTTTTATCTTGCCATCATCCTGACCGCGGTGATTATCATAACCATCACGCTGAAGCAGCACGCCCTGTATGAGGGGGGGCAATCGTTGCGGTACGCCTCATTCCAGGTGATTTCCATCATTACCACCACCGGGTTCACCACCGCCAACTTTGATTCCTGGCCGTCCCTGGCGAAGATCATTCTCCTTCTCCTCATGTTCGTGGGGGGATCGGCCGGCTCCACAGGCGGGAGCATCAAATGCCTCAGGATTCTCCTCATACTGAAACACAGCTACCGTGAACTCTACCGGCTCGTTCATCCCCACGCCGTCACCGCCATGAAGCTTGGTAAGCGGATCGTGTATCCCGAGACTATGGCGAGCGTCTGGGGTTTTTTCCTCCTCTATCTTATGATGACAATCGTTGCCTCCATCATTCTGACCCTGCTCGGCCTGGATATGATGACGGCATTCTCCTCCGTCGCCGCCACCATCGGGAATGTGGGGCCCGGTTTCGGGGCCGTCAATCCCCTGTCAACGTACAGCGAGATACCCTTCCTGGGTAAATGGGTCCTCTCCTTCTGCATGCTTGCCGGAAGGCTTGAAATCTACACAGTCATTATCCTCTTGGTGCCCGAATTCTGGAAGAAATAGGGTATGAATTGATCCGGTTTCGGGGCCACTTCCGTCCCGCACGCCTCCGATGACATGCCCCGTTTCGGGCTGAAAGAATTCCGGTATCGAGCCTCAACACCCTTTGGCACACATCTTTTTATTTGAGTGGATCATACGGGAGAGATGAAGGGAAGGATACGCTATTGTCTTTCAGAGAGCGCACATTTTTCTGCAGAACCGCCAAGGATACATCCTTAATTCTGTGACCCAAAATCTTCCCTGAAAAATCCCTTGTCCGGCTCTTTTGTCGTTTCGACAACGGCTTCGGTCGGTTCCGTTCCCTCAAGGAAACATTCAAAGATGTATTTCTTCGACGAGGGTCCCGCCAGGCTCCCCGTCTCGGGATCAATCTTGGCGAAGACGACCCCCTCCGGGGGCGAGAAAGATTCAACGGGAATTCCGGCCAGCGCCTTTTCCATGAAGTAGAGGAAAATGGGACTGGCTGCCCGGGATCCGGTTTCGTACTTGCCAAGGGGCTGCAGATCGTCAAACCCGACCCAGACCCCGGCAACGAGCGACGGGGTGAACCCCATGAACCAGGCGTCTTTCAGATCGTCCGTTGTGCCTGTTTTCCCCGCTACCGGGCGGCCCAGAGCCCTGACACGCCACCCGGTGCCGCTCTTGACAACCCCCTGGAGCAGGTGCGAGGTTATATACGATATGCCGGGATCGATAACCTGCTCGGCTACCGGCTCTTTTTCCTCCACAATATTGCCCGTGCGGTCAACGATCTTCTGGATAAAGAAGGGCCGCACCCTCTTGCCGCCGTTGGCGAAGATACCGTAGCCCCGCACCATTTCCAGGAGGGTTATCCCGGATGTACCCAGAGCCATGGAAAGGTCACGCGCCAGGGAGGATGTGATACCCATATTCACCGCGTAATCGGCGGCATAATCGATTCCAATCTCCTTCAGGAGCTTGATGGTCACCAGATTTCTCGATTGGACGAGGGCGGTCCTGAGGGTTGTGGGCCCGTAAAACTTCTCCGAGAAATTCTGGGGCTTCCAGGGACTGTCCTGCAGCGTATCCTGATAGATAACAGGACTATCCATTATGATGGTCGCGGGGGTCATCCCCTTATCAAAGGCCGCCGTGAAGATGAAGGGTTTGAAGGCGGATCCCGGCTGCCGTTTCGCCTGTGTGGCGCGGTTGAATTCGCTCTTTCCGTAGCTTCGCCCCCCAACCATCGCCTTGATCGCCCCTGTCCGGGCGTCCATGGCAAGGAGGGCACCCTGCACCTGGGGTTCCTGTTCCAGCGCCAGTTCAAGCGCGCCGTCCGTAACGTTCAGAACCCGTGCCTCAACAACATCCCCCCTCCTGAGCACGTCTGCCGGGTCCTTTACCACCGCGGTATCGGAGGCAACGTCGGGATTGGGGACACGGGCCCACGACATCTGTTCCAGCGCCATGGTTCCTGTGTAAGGACCCATTCGTAATGTGACGACTTTCTCGGCGCTGTTCACATCCGTAACGACTGCATGTATGATTTGCCCTTCCAGCGGCTCGCCTGTATCAACCTGCAGATCAGCGGCAAAGGACTCGATCTCCTCTTCCGGCAGCCGTTTCAGGGGCCCTCGATACCCCCGTCGCTTGTCCAGCTCCCTGAGTCCCAGTGCCACCGCGTCACGGGCAGCCCTCTGAAAATCGATATTCAGCGTTGTGTGTACCTCAAGCCCTTCACTGTAGAGCACTTCGCTTCCATACGTGGTCTGAATGTACCGGCGCACATGTTCCGTGAAATAGGGGGCTATTTTTCTTTTGTCTTCGGTCTTCTTCAGTTGTATCGGTTCGGCGAGAGCGGCGGTCTTTTCTTCCTCGGTTATATATCCGTCCTCCGCCATCCGGTCCAGCACATATATCTGCCGCTGGCGGGCGCGATCGGGATGAAAAACCGGTGAATAGCGGCTGGGGGCCTTGGGAAGCCCCGCGAGGAGGGCGGCCTCCGGCAGGGTGATCTCTCTGGCAGGCTTTCCAAAATACTGCTGCGCCGCCGCCTCTATGCCGTATGCTCCATGTCCGAGATAGATGTGGTTCAGGTAAAGGTTGAGGACCTCGTATTTTGTCAGATATCGGTCTATCTTGTAGGCCAGAATGGCCTCCTTCAATTTTCTGATGTACTTTCTTTCGGGGGTCAGGAAAAGGGCCTTTGCCACCTGCTGGGTAATAGTGCTTCCTCCCTGAACGATCTCTCCCGCCTCCATATTCTTAAAGAAGGCCCTGACGATGCTCGGGAAATCGATCCCCTGGTGCCGGAAAAACCGGGCATCCTCCGCCGCGACGAATGACTGTATGACGAATTTCGGCAGATTCGCGACCCGAACAACCTTCCGGTCTTCAAGATAAAACTCGTCGATCAGCTGGCCGCCATCGGCATATACCCGCGTGATGATGCTGGGTCGGTAATCTTTCAACGAGGCTATACTCGGAAGATCATCCATCAGGGAATAGATGAATGCTCCCCCGGCGGCAGCAAGCAGAATGAGAAGGACGATGGTACAGATAAACATTTTTTTGAATGTCCAGCCCTTCTGTTCCCTTGTGTCTCGCGCACTGTTTCGCGGTTGTCGTTTATTCTTCATCACCGTTTTTTTCAGTTTCATCATCATCAGTTTCATTATCATCGGTTTCATCGTCTTCCCGGGCAGCGCGCTTCTTCTCCCCCGCTTTTACCACCCAGATACTGATCTCATAGAGGAGCATCAGCGGCACAGCCATCAAAACCTGCGTTACAACATCCGGAGGGGTGAAAAGGGCGGCGACAACGAACACCAGAAGGATTGCATATTTTCTCTTTTTTGTCAGGGTCTTCGAATTAACCATTCCGATCCGTCCCAGAAAGAACATGAAAATGGGAAGTTCAAAGATGACCCCGAAGGCGATCAGGAGCTTCATGGAAAAGGAGAGATACTCCTTCAGTGAAAGCATGGGGCGTATAAAATCATTCCCGAACCCGACAAAGAATTTAAAACCGAAGGGAAAGACGATGTAATACGCGAACAGGGATCCTCCCACAAAGAATATGGTGGAGAAAGCAACAAAGGGCGCCACCGATTTCTTTTCGGATTCATACAGTCCCGGTGACACGAATTTCCATATCTGGTAGAGAATGTAAGGGCTCACCAGGAAAATGGATGCCAGGAATGATACCTTCAGATATGTGAAAAAGGCCTCGGGAAGGCTGGTGAATATCATGGAGCTGTTGTCGGGAAGCACGGCGGCAAGAGGGCGCGTCAAGGCCCAGAACAGTTTTTCCTTGAAAATATAGCACACGACAAAACCGGCGCCGACGGCAATCAGCACACGGATCAGCCTGAATTTCAATTCTTCCAGGTGGGATGTAAAGGGCATTTTTTCATCTGTCTGGTCGGACATCACGCAGCCTCACTCTATTTCTTCATTCTGAGATCCCGTTTCGCAGGACTGATGCGGGCATTCTCGAACTATTTGACAACATTGTACACAACTGTGAACTCCGAGGGTTACATCACGAAGATTTGGAAAGTTTTAAGGGGGATCAGGGAAGTTTACAGGGATGACGGAAGAATCATCAGAAATCACCGCGAATTCTTGTCCTCCGGCTCCGGACTCTCTTCTTTTACCGTGGGGGCACCGTCCGCAGCATCTTCTTTCTTTTTGCCGTACAGAAGCGAATCCTTCAAGTCAGTCGCTTCATCTTTGATCTGTTCCACATTGAGGCTGTCCCGCACATCATCAGTGGCGCGGCGGAACTCCGCAAGGCCTCTGCCGAGAGATTTTGCCAGATCGGGGAGTTTTTTCGGCCCGATCACAAGCAGAGCGACAACCAGTATCAGTATCAATTCCGGCATTCCAATGCCAAACATTCCATCATCCTCTTTCCACAGTTGTTCAATCATAATATAGTAGTGTTGGAATCTTTGTCAATCTCAAATCAGTGGAACCAATTGCACCTCGGCCTTTTCTGTGATAGGAAGTTCGCCGTATATGCACGTAGAGAAGGAGTGTTACCGTGAAGATAACCACGCAGGAGATGGGCTATGTCGCCCACCTTGCCCGGCTCGATATCGATGAGGCTGAAAAAGAGACCTTCACCTCACAACTCAATAATATATTGCAGTACATGGAGATATTGAACGGCGTTGATACTGAGGGGGTCAGTCCGATGACCCACGCCATCTCTCAGAGCAATGTGTTCAGAGAGGATGAGGAAGAAAAATCAATTGGTGTGGAGCGAGCGCTTGCCAACGCCCCCGACGGTGATATGGGCTTTTTCGGCGTCCCGCGTATTATCGAATAACATAAGAAGATAGACTGCCAACGAGCTGAAACAGGCCAGGGAAAAGATATGGAACCGAACAGGCTGACCATTCACGAACTGCAGAAGCAGTTCAAAAACGGGAGCTTTACAGCGTCTGAAGTAACGGAGTCCGTTTATCGGCAGATCGCAACCGTGGACGAGCGTGTGCACGCGTATATCACCCTGATGGAAGAGATCGCCATGGAGCAGGCCCGCGAGGCGGATCAGCGTATACAGGAGGGCACGGGAGGGGTGTTGACCGGAATCCCCATCGCCCTCAAGGATGTCCTGTGCACGGAGGGAATCCGGACGACCTGCGGATCTCGCTTCCTTGAAAACTTTATCCCCCCCTATGACGCCACGGTGGTCAAAAATCTGAAGGATGCCGGGGCTGTCTTCGTGGGAAAGACCAATATGGATGAGTTTGCCATGGGGTCCTCTACCGAAACCTCCTGCTTCGGCATTACCCGAAACCCTTGGGACCTGGAGCGCATCCCGGGAGGGTCCAGCGGCGGTTCGGCCGCCGCGGTCGCCGCGGACGAATGCATCGCCTCTCTGGGGACCGACACGGGTGGCTCCATCAGGCAACCAGCCGCTCTGTGCAGTGTCGTGGGACTTAAACCCACATACGGGAGGGTTTCCCGCTTCGGCCTCGTGGCCTTCGCATCTTCCCTGGACCAGATCGGACCGATCACCAAGGACGTGGAGGACTGCGCTATCATTTTGAATGTGATCGCCGGCCATGACCCCGCGGATTCGACTTCGGTTCCCGCGGAGGTCCCCGATTACCGTGTCTTCATCGACCGTGATATCAAGGGGTACACAATCGGCATTCCCAAGGAATACTTCGTCGAAGGGATCGATCCGGAAATCAGGAGCGCAATCGACAGAACCATTGCAACGCTGGAGGGACTCGGCGCCCGGTGCCGCGACATATCGCTCCCTCACGCCCAGTACTGCATTGCCGCATACTATATTATCGCGCCGTCTGAAGCCAGCTCCAACCTCGCCCGCTACGACGGGGTGCGGTACGGTTTCAGAGCTCCCGATGCTGAGAATCTCCTGAATATGTATAAGAAGACTCGCTCATCAGGCTTCGGCGCGGAAGTCAAGCGGCGAATCATGATCGGCACCTACTCCCTCTCCTCGGGATACTACGACGCTTACTATAAAAAGGCGTCACAGGTCAGGGCACTGATCAGGCAGGACTTTGATACGGCTTTTACCCAGTGCGACATTATTCTCGCTCCCGCGACGCCTGCGCCGGCGTTCAGGATCGGCGAGAAAATAGACGATCCGCTCCAGATGTATCTGTATGACATCTTTACACTCTCAGCGAATCTGGCGGGGATTCCGGGGATTTCAGTCCCCTGCGGTTTTACGGAGAGAGGGCTTCCTATCGGCGTCCAGTTCATGGCAAGTCATTTCGAGGAGGGAAAACTGCTGCAGATAGCATCGGCGTATGAAAAGAATTCAGAATACGAGAAAAGGACGCCCGATCTGTAATGGACTATGAACCCGTTATAGGGCTGGAGGTGCACGCCCAGCTCCTGACAAAAACCAAAATATTCTGCGGATGTTCAACCCGGTTCGGCGAGGCGCCCAACAGCAATACCTGCCCCGTCTGTCTCGGGATGCCGGGCGTGCTCCCCGTCTTGAACCGGAAGGTTGTGGAGTACGCGATGAAGATGGCTCTGGCGACCGACTGCACGATAAACCGGGAAAGCACGTGGGCCCGGAAAAACTATTTCTATCCCGACCTGCCGAAGGGATATCAGATCACACAGTTCGACCACCCCCTCGCGGAGCATGGATACGTGAATATTGAAACAACCGAGGGGAGCAAAAGGATCGGTATCACCCGCATCCACATGGAAGAGGACGCCGGAAAATCCATTCACGATGAGTCGGGGGGTTCCAGTTTCGTCGACCTGAACCGGGCGGCGGTCCCCCTGATCGAGATCGTCAGCGAACCGGACATGCGGAGCCCCGAGGAGGCGGCTCAATATCTCCGCAGACTTCACGAGATCCTGGTCTATCTCGAGATATGCGACGGCAATATGGAGGAGGGAAGCTTCCGATGCGACGCCAACATCTCTCTCCGGCCGAAGGGGGAGAAAGCCCTTGGAATCCGATCTGAACTCAAGAACATGAACTCTTTCAACAATGTGCAGCACGCCCTCGAATACGAGATAGAACGGCAGCGCGCCATCCTGGAGCGGGGAGCCCGGGTCGTCCAGGAAACCAGACTCTGGGACGCATCGAGGGGCGTTACCCACTCGATGCGTGGAAAGGAAGAGGCCCACGACTACCGGTATTTTCCGGAACCCGATCTTGTTCCCGTCGTCATATCCGAGGAGTGGAAGGACCGTATCCGTAAAACCATCCCCGAGCTTCCCCGGGAAAAGCGGGAACGGTTTGTCAGCGAATACGGCATTCCCCTATACGACGCGGGTGTCCTTACGGCGAGCCGCGCCCTGGCGGATTATTACGAAGAGGTGGCCCATCTCAGCGGGAGGCCGAAGATCGCGAGCAACTGGGTGATGGGTGATCTGCTGGCGCACCTGAACGAGACAAAGATGGAAATCGAAGAGGCACCTATAAACCCAGCTGCACTGGCGGAACTGATCAGCGTCATCGAGGATGGCACCATCAGCGGGAAAATAGCCAAAGAGGTCTTCGAGGAGATGTGGAACGCCGGGAAAGGACCGAAAGAGATTATCGAACATAAGGGCCTTGTCCAGATCACCGACTCCGGCGAGTTGGAGCGGATCGTGGAAGAGGTTCTGGCCGCTCACCCGCAGCAGCTCGTTCAGTACCGCAGCGGGAAAGAGCAGCTGTTCGGATTCTTTGTGGGGCAGACGATGAAGGCCACCGGAGGCAAGGCGAACCCAAAGATTGTCAACGAACTGCTGACAAAGAAACTGTCCACGCCATGATCAAGACCATATCCTGGGAGGGGGACTCTGTGGTTCTGATCGACCAGCGGACTCTTCCCCATGAAGAGCGGTACCTGACCTGCCTGACCTACGGGGATGTCATCGACGCAATCAATGAAATGGCAATCCGGGGCGCCCCCGCCGTGGGGATTGCCGCAGCCATGGGGATCGCCCTCGGCGCCCTGGCCATCCCGGAAGGAAGGCTGCGGGAAGAATTCCCCCGGATCTGCGACGCCTTTGCCCGCACACGCCCCACCGCCGTTAATCTCTTCTGGGCCATTGACCGAATAACGGACCGTTTTCAAAAGGAAACGTCCGCGCACGCGGAGGAAGAGCATGTAAGAAAAGCGCTGGTTGATGAAGCCTGCCAGATCCATGCAGAGGATATCGAGGCAAACCGGCGGATCGGAACCCACGGAAGGGATCTGATCCGGGACGGAGACACCATCCTGACGCACTGCAACGCCGGAGCGCTCGCGACCGGAGGATACGGCACAGCGCTCGGGGTTATACGAGCGGCCCATGAAGAGGGGAAGCGTATCCACGTTTTAGTGGACGAAACCCGGCCTCTCCTCCAAGGGGCGCGTCTGACCGCCTGGGAAATGCGCAGGGAAGGGATTCCGGCTACACTCATAACCGACAGCATGGCGGGTTCCCTCATGCATCGGGAGACGGTCAGTTGTGTCATGGTGGGGGCGGACCGGATCGCGGCCAACGGCGATACGGCCAACAAGATCGGGACGTACGCCCTCGCGGTGCTGGCACGGGAAAACCGGATTCCCTTCTATGTGGCAGCCCCCCGCAGCACCATCGACCACCGAACGCGCACCGGGAAACAGATCGCCATCGAACAGAGGAGTCCCGACGAGGTCCTCGTGTTTCACGGCGCACGGATCGCACCGGAGGGCTGCCCGGCGTTGAACCCCGCCTTTGACGTGACCCCGCACCGGTATATTACCGCCATCATCACAGAGCGGGGAATCATGGAAAAACCCTTCGGGAGAAAAATCAGAGATCTCTTCTCCTCCGGCACCCCGAACCGATAAGGAACTGACGCAGCGGCATGAAACGGTTATTCATCTTTGATTTCGACGGCGTCATCGTGGATTCGCTGAGCCTCTACGAGAAGCTCGTAAGAACGAATCTCGAATTGATCGGCTCTCCTGTCATTGCGACACGCGAAGAGTTTCTCGACCTGTTCGACGGCAATTTCTACGAGTCCCTGCGCGAGCGCGGGGTGGATATGAAGGCATTCAACGATGCCGTCGAAAGAGCTTCTACGAAAATCGACTACCGGCAGATTCGCCCTGTGGACGGGGTGTTCCCCGTCATCACAGCCCTTGCCAGACAGAACATCCTCATTATCATCTCCTCCAATATATCATCCGTGATAGAGAAATTTCTTTCCCGGCATGGATGCGAAGGCATCTTTGCCGCCGTCCTGGGGGCCGATTTCATGCTCAGCAAGACCAGGAAAATAGAACACACGATGGAGAAGTGGCGAGCCGCATGTGATTTCACCTATTACGTGGGGGATACGGTGGGCGATATCAGAGAGGGGAAGGCGGCCTGTGTCAAAACGGTGGCGGCAACCTGGGGATGGCACCCGAAGGAACGATTCGAAGGGGTCGGGGCGGACTTCATCGTCGACGCTCCGGAAGATCTTCTGTCCATCTGACCTTCGAAGCATACGAAAAAAAGGGCGCTCCGTTCAAACGGGGCGCCCTTTTTACATTACAGGCTATTCATGCGTGATGGCCGGTTACATCATGCCGCCCATTCCGCCCATTCCGCCCGGAGGCATGGCGGGCATGGCCGGTTCCTCTTTGGGTTTCTCGGCAATCATGCACTGGGTCGTGAGCATCAGGGACGCGACGCTCGACGCATTCTGCAGTGCGTACCGCGTCACCTTAGTGGGATCAATGACTCCTGCTTTGCTCAGGTTCTCATACGTGTCGGTCCGAGCGTTGAAGCCGTAATCGCCCTTTTTCCCTTTTACCTTTTCCACGATAATCGCGCCCTCAAATCCGGCGTTGGCGCAGATCATCTTCATGGGCTCCTCGATGGCCTTCTTTATGATATTGACGCCGATCTGCTGATCTCCTTCCAGCTTGATCTTGTCAAGAGCCGGGAGGGTCCTCAGATATGCCACGCCTCCACCGGGGACGATTCCTTCCTCGACGGCCGCTCGTGTGGCGTTCAGGGCGTCTTCGACGCGCGCCTTCCTCTCCTTCATCTCCGTCTCCGTGGCGGCCCCGACCTTGATAACGGCAACGCCGCCAACCAGCTTGGCCAGACGTTCCTGAAGTTTTTCCCGGTCGTAATCGGAGGTAGTCTCTTCGATCTGCGCCCGAATCTGTTTCACGCGACCCTCGAGGCTTGCCCTGTCTCCGGCACCGTCGATGATCGTTGTGTTATCCTTGTCGATAACGATCCTTTTCGCCCTTCCCAGATCGGCGATCTGGGTATTTTCGAGCTTGGATCCCATCTCTTCCGAAATCACTTTCCCTCCGGTCAGCACAGCGATATCTTCCAGCATCGCCTTTCTCCTGTCGCCGAAACCGGGTGCCTTGACGGCGGCCACATTCAGGGTACCCCTGATCTTGTTGATCACGAGCGTTGCGAGAGCTTCCCCTTCGATATCTTCAGCTACGATCAGAAGGGGCTTGCCCATCTTGGCAATCTGCTCGAGAACGGGGAGAAGATCCTTCATACCGCTGATCTTCTTATCATGAATCAGAAGGAGCGGATCCTCAAGAACGGCTTCCATCTTGTCAGCGTTGGTCACGAAATAGGGGGAAACATACCCGCGGTCGAACTGCATTCCTTCGACTACCTCCAGTTCCGTCGCCAGACCTTTCGCCTCTTCAACAGTGATGACGCCCTCCTTGCCGACCTTTCCCATCGCCTCGGCAATGATATTGCCGATCGTCTCATCGCTGTTGGCTGAGATGGTGCCGACCTGGGCGATTTCCTTCTGGTCCTTCGTGGGGCTGCTCATCTTCTGAAGTTCCTTCACCACAACCTCCACGGCCTTTTCGATCCCCCTCTTCACATCCATGGGATTGCTGCCGGCCGCGACGGCCTTGACACCTTCGCGATAAATGGCCTGGGCGAGGATGGTTGCGGTCGTCGTGCCGTCACCGGCCACGTCGCTGGTCTTGCTGGCGACTTCCCTCACCATC
>CAZAST010000011.1:0-22951 GCA_964487805.1 uncultured Syntrophaceae bacterium | reverse complement strand
CCCGATAGAGATGCGGATGAACCAGACAATCGATCGTGACGCCTTCCGGAAGCTGTACGATGTACGCGACGCCGTTCTCGTCGCGACGGGGGCCCACGTAACCAAACGGATCCCCTATCCCGGAGGAGAACGGATCCTGTCGGGGCTGCAGTTTCTGATGGACATCAACGAGGGGAAACCGATGGATCTGACCGGACAGGAGGTAGTCATCATCGGGGCGGGGAACGTGGGGATGGACATGGCCTGTGAATCCTGGCGGCTGGGTGCCAGGCACGTGACTGCCATCGATATCCAGAAACCCCTCGCATTCGGAAAGGAACTGGAATCGGCAATGCGCCTCGGGACCCGGATTTTGTGGCCGAAACGGGTAGAGACGGTGACCGACACGAAAATTCAATTCACGGACCAGACCGGCATCCGTGCCGATGTGATCTTCTTCAGCATCGGCGAGGCACCGGACAGTTCGTTTCTTCCCGAATCGGTCATGCTCGATGAGCGCGGGCATATGGTAACCGGACCCCAATCTTTCCGGAGCAGCGATCCGAAGGTATACGGAGCGGGGGATATCATCGCCCCCGGACTGATCAGCGACGCCATCGGAACGGGGCGCCTGGCTGCCATGGAGATACACTCCTTTCTGAATCATGATCCATTCGTGTATCCGGAAAAGCATCCCGTTCCCAGGAAGAGGATCAATATCGTCTATTTCGGCAGCGAGACGGGTGATGCGGACCGATGCCTCAGCTGCGGCACCTGCATCCTCTGCGACAAATGCATCGATAACTGCCCTCAGGAGGCGATCACTCGCAACGGAGCGGTCTTCACCATCGACGATACCAAATGTCTGCTCTGTTACACCTGTGCCGCCGTCTGTCCCCGCGGCGCCATCCAGACCGATCATCTCGATCATCGGACCGTCCAGGGGAAAGCGGGTTGACATAAACAGGGCCCCGTGATTATGTACGGCAACTCGAACAGGGGACGAAAGTCATATGCGAACAAAGTTTATATTCATCACCGGCGGGGTGCTTTCCTCACTCGGCAAAGGTCTTGCGGCGGCCTCCATCGGGGCGCTCCTGGAATGCCGGGGGCTCAAAGTATCCCATCAGAAACTTGATCCCTATATCAACGTCGATCCCGGCACGATGAACCCCTTCCAGCACGGAGAAGTATTTGTCACTGATGACGGCACGGAAACGGATCTGGATCTGGGGCACTATGAACGTTTCACCGACTGCGCTCTCGGCAGGAAGAACAATCTGACCACGGGGCAGGTCTACTTCTCGGTCATATCGAAGGAACGGCGAGGCGAGTATCTGGGAGGGACCGTTCAAGTCATCCCCCATATCACCAACGAGATCAAGGATTATATCAAAGCGGCGGCCAACGAAAGCGATGTGGCCATTGTGGAGATCGGGGGAACGGTCGGGGATATCGAATCACTCCCCTTCCTCGAAGCCATCCGGCAGTTCAAGAATGAAGCGGGAAAACAGAACGCTATCTTCATCCATCTCACCTGGGTTCCCTACCTCAAGGCGGCCGGTGAGGTGAAATCAAAGCCGACCCAGCACAGCGTCAAAGCCCTGCGGGAGATCGGCATCCAGCCCGACATCCTCCTGTGCCGGACGGAGGACTTCCTGTCGAAGGAGATCAGGGAAAAGATCTCCCTCTTCTGCAATGTCGAGCCGGGAGCGGTTTTCACCGCGAAGGACGTGGACTACATCTACGAGGTTCCCCTCATATACCACCAGGAAGGGGTGGATCAGAAGATCGTCGATCTTCTGAACATATGGACCGGCCAGCCGCACCTCGGGGAGTGGGAGGAAGTCATACGCAAACTGAAAAATCCCTCCTGCGGGACGATTATTGCCATTGTGGGAAAATATGTCGACTGGACCGATTCCTACAAGAGCCTGAACGAGGCACTGGTCCACGGCGGCCTTCCCAGCGATTGCCGTGTCACGCTCCGGTTCATCGACTCGGAGAAGATCGAACAGCAGGGGATTGACGCCCGGTTCGACGGGGTGGACGGCATCCTGGTCCCCGGAGGGTTCGGAAAACGGGGCATCGAGGGAATGATCCAGGCCGTCAACTACGCCCGGACCCAGGGGATTCCCTTTTTCGGGATCTGCCTGGGGATGCAGATGGCGGTCATCGAATACGCCCGGAACGTCTGCAAATTGGAGAAGGCCAACAGCACCGAATTCGATGAAAATACGCCTTATCCCGTGATCGATTTTCTTCCCGAGCAGAGAACGATCTCCGACAAGGGGGGGACCATGCGGCTGGGGGCGTATCCATGCGTCCTTGCAAAAGAATCGTTCGCCTTCGAGGCTTACGGACGAAAAGAGATCAGTGAACGGCACCGTCACCGGTATGAATTCAACAACGAATACAAAGATATCCTGACGAAGGGAGGATTGCGCATCAGCGGGGCGGCCCCCGACGGCAATCTGGTCGAGATCGTCGAGATAGCGGAGCACCCGTGGTTTCTGGGCTGCCAGTTTCATCCTGAATTCAAATCAAAACCGAGAAGGCCCCACCCTCTCTTCACTGAATTCATACGGGCCTCTGTGCGGTATGGCGCATCCAGAAAAGATAGAAAAGCCACCGGTCAATAAGAGGAGAACAGGCATTATGCTCACGGGCGCGGCCATATTCCGGCTGTTACGGTCTCTTAAGGGGCGGCGTGTATGCATCGGTTGCGATCCGCGCCATGCCTCGCCAGGGGCCTTCATCCTCTTTCCGACGACGCCTGCGACCCTCCCCTGCGGCCTGTCCGGGATTCTCGCCATCAACCCGCGGCAGCGCGAACCACGGGGAAGCGGCTCTCTGTCCTCTCTCTTTGACGAGATACGGAAACACAGCCTCACAGCGCTGCTGGATGGTTCCCTCACCCGCCAGTCATACCTGGGAGGGCGGGAGTTGCTCTCCTCCCTTGAAGCCTCGATCCTCAAACTGAAACAGGACCCTTCCCCCCTTTTTTCCCCTGATGGAAGCGCGGCCTGCGCCTCGCTTTCTCAGGCCATGAACTCATTTCTCTCAGGAGAAGAAGACCTCATCGAAAAGGCCGCCGACACCCGTTCCACGGAAGAAATGGAAACCATCAACGAGGCGATCGAGGTTCTGAAGGATGCCTCCTGGGCGCTGGAGAAGGACATCCTGTCCAATGTAGAGAAAACCGAAGATCTTTCAGGTACCGCCCTCCCTCTCCTTTCTCGTGAAGCCGCATCCCTGTACTGGCGGCTTAATCTTCTTCTTAATTCGCTGGACCGGATAGAGATCCGCGGAAGGGATTCCGCGGGTATCGATATATCATTCTCTCCCGGCACCCGAAACGATCTGCATGCCATCATGGAAGGGATGCGGGCTGACGGTCTCCATGATGAGTTTCTGAAGAGAACCATCCCCGGCGACCTCTTGGACGGTGCCATCACCATCTCCACGCTCTCCCCGGGCGGTGACCCGCTTCTCAACTTCACCTACAAGCGGGCTTCCGTTACCGGTACACTGGGAGAAAACACCCGGTTTCTGCGTGAACGGATCACAATGGACCGAATCCTCCGGAAATGTCTTCATGGGACGATACGGCACGAAACCCTTCTCGCCCACACGCGCTGGGCGTCTGTGGGGGCCATCAACGGAGAAAACTGTCATCCCGTGAATAATTTCACCGTCTCACCGGAAATTGATTCCTCCGCGGGGATCCCGCTCCCGGTGAAACAGTATCCCCGTTACGGTTCCGGGAACTGGGCGGTCCATGTCGCTCTCAACGGGGACATTGACAATTATCGCCCCCTGCGCGAATCGCTGGAGGAGAAGGGAGCGGAGATCATCGATCACCGGGTGACAACAGATACCAAGATCATCGCCCTTCAAATTGAGAAATACCTGCGCGGAGGAAGCGATCTCCAGGAGTCCTTCCGTCTGGCCCTGGGCGATTTTCAGGGATCGCACGCCATTGCCATGGAAAGCAATCTTGAGCCGGGAAAGATCTTCCTCGCTCTGCGGGGGAGCGGCCAGTCCCTCTACATCGGTCTGGGTGAAAACCAGCACTTTTTCTCCTCAGAGGTATACGGGCTGGTGGAAGGGACTTCCCGCTTTATCAAGATGGATGGCGAGGCGGAACGGGTCCCCGGAAAACCCGAAACGAAGGGGCAGATCTATGTGCTGGAGGAAAGCGGTGGCATCCACGGCTTCAGTTATGATGGAACTCCCCTTGATATGGGCACGGTGGCGGCCCAGGAGGCCCGGATAACCACGCGGGACATCGACCGCAGGGACTATCCTCACTTCCTCCTGAAGGAGATCGCCGACGCGCCGATTTCAGTTCAGAAAACCTTGAGGGGGAAATACCGTATCGATTACCAGGCCAACGGAAGCGCTCGTGTCGTCTTCAATCTGGGGAATAACATCATTCCCCGAAGACTGCGCGACGCCTTATCCCGCAATGTGATACGTCAGATATACGTTATCGGTCAGGGGACGGCAGCGGTGGCGGGAGGCGCGATCGCCGGGGCATTGGCGGGGTATGTGCGGGGGACGGGTATGACGGTGGCAGCGAAGACGTCGTCGGAAATGAGCGGCTTCTGTCTTAAAGAAAATCTGGAGGACACCCTCGTTGTCGCGGTGACCCAATCGGGAACGACAACCGACACCAATCGGGCCGTGGCAATGGTGAAAGAGCGGGGGGCTCACGTGATCGCCATCGTCAACCGCCGGCAGTCCGACATCACCCATCTATCGGACGGCGTTTTTTATACGAGCGACGGGCGGGACATCGAAATGTCCGTGGCATCGACCAAGGCCTTCTATTCGCAGATCGTGGCCGGATATGTCCTGGCCCTTTCCCTGGCTCAGCTCCTCGGCGCCGGGTCGGATAACCTGACAGCCGGGATTCTGGAGAGTCTGGAGCAGGCACCGGACGCCATGAACCGGGTCATTGCGCAAAAAGAGCAGATCCGGGAGACGGCACGCGCCATTGCCGAGAAAAAGAGGTACTGGGCGGTGGTCGGGAGCGGCCCGAACAAGATCGCGGCGGATGAGATACGGATCAAGCTGAGCGAGTTGTGTTACAAGACCATTTCTTCTGATATCGTGGAAGACAAGAAGCATATCGATCTTTCCGCGGAACCGTTGATCGTCGCCTGCGTCGGCGGCACGGAACCCTGCGTGCTGGAAGACATCGTCAAGGATGTTGCCATATTCAAGGCCCACGCGGCCTCGGTGATTGTCATCGCTGACGAGGGGGAAACGTCCTTCGACGGAATCGCCGACTCCGTCATCCACGTTCCAAAGACATCCTTCCCCACATCCGTTATCCTGAACACCCTGGCCGGGCACCTGTGGGGGTACTATGCCGCATGCGGTATCAATGAGGACGCTGAGTTTATCCGCGACTTCAGAAAGAGACTGATCGTGCAAACCGAACAACTTGATGAGCGGGAGGGGCTCCTCGTTGAAAAACTGGGCGATCCCGGTCTGCGCCGCTTGATTGACGAGTTTGCCGTCTCTTTCAGAGTCCGGCGGAATCAGGGTTTTTTCTCGTCCCTGAGCGTTGATGTTGCATCGGACATTATCCTCCTCCTCAAATACGCCGCGGGTAAACTGCCTTTGGAAGATTTCCGTCTTGATTTCAGGGAGAAGCAGGTTTCGCCGTCCCCTCTCGATCTCCTGGACATTTCGCTCGGGAAGGCCATCGACGAACTGGCCCGGCCCATTGACGCGATCCGGCATCAGGCAAAAACGGTGACGGTGGGGACCAGCAGGAAGGAAGAGACTGTCCGTGGCGTGATCTTCGATTATATGAAAGAGCTCGGCTTCTCACCCGATAATCTGACCGGCGCGGGAGGACTTGCCGTCATGAGGCTGCAGAAGGTGACGGCGAATATACGGGGCTACACCCTCTATGCCGTATGTGATCTCGATGACGAGGGGCGACCCACGGACCGGACCACCATAGCCATAGAGAAACGGGGGGGTATATCGCTGCGCATGAAGTCGCGGGCGGAGGTTCCGATCCCCCTGAGCGGTGCAAAAAAGACGATCGTGAGTTCCCGGGATGTCTACGCCGGGATGGGAAGATCCGATCAGGCTCCCCTCATGATCATCCCGCTCATCGAGGGCGGGCGATCCATCCGGAAGATACTGCTTCTCCACACGGTATTCCGGGATGCCCTGACGGCCGCGGAAAAAAAGGCGGTCCTCGGCGACAAGTTCAACCAGATCCGGGATATCATCAACGAATACAATCTCCCCTGGGAGGATCGGTATCTCGATCCCTTCCCTGTGGCATTCCTCTTGGGTGAGGGAATGGGCATTATCGCAAAGGCGATCATGCAATCCATCAAATCGGGTGATAGGGCATGATTACCCTTGTCGATTACGGTGCGGGAAATCTTATGTCAGTGGCGCGGGCACTGCGGCACATCGGAGAGGAGTGCGCAATAACCAGAAAGCATGACGCGATTTGTTCGTCTGAACGGGTTATATTTCCGGGGGTCGGCGCCGCGGGTGAGGCAATGGAGGTGATCCGGCGGGAAGGGCTCGACACGGCGATTCGCCGTGTCGTTGCCGCGGGGGTTCCCTTCCTCGGGATCTGCCTCGGCGCTCAGATTGTTCTCGAAGAGAGCGAAGAGGATGGCGGCACCCCCTGCCTGGGGATCATTCCCGGCATGGCAAAACGGTTTCAGGGTACGGCGATCAAAATACCGCACATGGGGTGGAACAACCTCTCCGTTAGGGCGGCGCATCCCGTCCTCGCGGGTGTTGACGCACGGGCTCAATTCTACTTCGTTCACTCGTACTATCCCGCTCCTGTCAGGGAGGAGGATATCATCGCGACGACCGATTACGGGATCTCATTTGCCTCCATCATCGGGCGCGGCAATGTCATCGCCACCCAGTTTCATATCGAGAAGAGCGGCGAGCACGGGCTGCGGGTACTGAAAAACTTCTGCAACTGGAACGGCAGTGTGGCACTATGCTGAGCAAGAGAATTATCGTCTGCCTGGACGTGAGGGCGGGTAAGACAACCAAGGGAATCAGGTTCACGGGGAATATCGACATCGGCGACCCCGTCGCCATGGCCGCCGAATATTACGCGCAGGGGGTGGACGAGCTTGTTTTTTACGATATTACCGCATCACCCGACGAGAGGGATATCATCATAGACGTGGTGGAAGGGGTGGCGCGGGAGATATTCATCCCTTTCTCGGTGGGTGGAGGGATCCGCTCGCTGGATGACATGCACCGTGTTCTGGCCGCCGGTGCGGAAAAGATCAGCATCAACACCGCCGCCGTTCAGAACCCCGATCTCATCTATCAGGGGGCGAAGGCTTTCGGCAGCCAGTGCGTTGTTCTGGGGATAGACGCGAAAAAAGTTGCGCAATCGGACCTCATCCCCTCCGGGTACGAGGTCTACATCAACGGCGGGAGAACGCCGGCAGGAATGGACGCCGCCCAATGGGCGATGCGGGCCCAGGAATTGGGGGCGGGAGAGATCTGCCTTAACTCGATCGATGCCGACGGCACGAACGATGGATATGAACTCGTCCTCACAGCGCTCATCTCCCGAACCGCCTCCATTCCGGTCATCGCGTCAGGGGGGGCGGGTCTGCCGGAGCACGTGCTCGAAGTTTTCACCGAAACGGACGCCTCCGCGGCCCTCATTGCCTCCATGGTCCATTACCAGCGCTACACCGTACAGCACATCAAGGATTATCTTGCTGAGCGCGGCGTGCCCGTGCGCAGTTGCATCTCATAATTCCGCCATCACTGCCATCCCCGGCGACCTTTTTCTCCTCTAATACCGCAGCTGTGAATTGCAGGACCTCTATCCCTTTCCGCGCTCACGCTTTCTCATGCGAATGGCCCACATATCCTCATTTGGATGCTCCGCTCTGTGCCTTTTTTAAAAATCAATGCAATCGGGAATCGCACATTCTTTCCAACGCGGATGCCGCACGGCCGAATATTACAGTAATGTAGCATCCCATTCCCTTTAAACGGCGCGAATACTTCGGCAATAATCATAATATGATGAGATACCGGTATGTTACATAGTGCCCCCATCGTATGGCATGTGAGTTGCTATACCAAAATGTCATAAATCTAAATTATGACGAGGAGGATACACACCATGCAACCCAACCATACAATCGTCCGGTTTTCCGCCATTGCTTCCATTATCTCGGTGCTGCTCACCGGCATCTTTGCGGGAATGAACGCCCACGCTGAAGATGTGCGGCCAACAGCGTCCGCCGATGTGGGGATCCTCAGCAAATATGTCTGGCGCGGGGAGGAACTCAGCAAGGACAGCATCGTCGTTCAGCCCTCGGTAACTGTCGGCTACCGGGACGTCAGCGTGAACCTGTGGGGCAATCTGGATACTGATGTTCATGACGGCGCCTATAAAGATAAGACAAAATGGACTGAGACGGATTTTACCCTTGGGTATGACAGGAGCTTCGGCCTCGTGGGAGTGGGCCTGGGATACATCTATTACGCCCTGGACGGCGCCGTTGATTCTCAGGAATTCTATGTGAGCGTCGGTTTGGATTCCATCGCCGCGCCAACCCTTACCATTTACAAAGAGGTAACAGGCGCTCTCAAGGGGTGGTATGCCACTCTGCAGGTGTCTCACTCTTTTGAGCTCCCGAAGGAAATCAGCCTCGACCTTGCGGCATCCGCCGGGTACTATTATTCCGATAATGAGAGCTACGTTGAGTACACCGACGGCCTTGAGGCAACAGCAGAGCCGTTCAGAGATTTCAAGGATGGTCTGATTTCGGTGGGACTGACCATACCAGTAGATACATACATCTCAATCATTCCCGTCATCGCCTATTCGTTTCCTCTGACGGATCGAGCAGACAATTTTATTGCCGGAAGCAGCACCAAAAGCGATCATTCGGACTTCTTCTATGGAGGAATTACCCTGTCCATGTCTTTCTGAAAACAGGTAAGAATCCGCAAGAAACAGACTTCCTATAAACCGTCTACAACATCGCCGGGGACGAAATACCTGAACATCTCGCCCCCGGCATCTGCATATGCGCGATCCCATCGTCCCCGATTACGGTGACAACCATCTCCCCTCCCCTTCGGCAGCAAAAACAACCGCCATGCTTTAATTATCTATTTAATATAATTGGCATTAGTTACAAAAAAACCACTTTTCTCTTGACATCCCCTCCTTCTTTCTTTATTTTAGAGGTGCAAAAGCAAGAGGGACTGACTGATGGATTGCGTGAGGTTGTTATGAGTGAGGAAGTACCATTACAACGGCAAGTGGCTCTGAGGTGGTGGGGATTATTCATCGCGGGAGCGTTTATTCTTGCCATAATACCTAGCCTGCTTACCCACTATCGCTCCATGCAGGCTGGAGAGGGTTTTTTCCCTTTTTCGTTTTTCCTTCAGCCATCAGAGCAACCCGTACCAAAGCCTTTGTCCGTAAAACCCCAGAATACCGATCCCTTTTTCCGCTCGATCATAAAGGACGCATCCGCCCGTTACGGAGTCGAAGCCGAACTCATCCAGGCCATTATCATGGCGGAGTCCAGTTACAATCCCCAGGCCGTCTCAAAGCGGGGAGCGCAGGGACTCATGCAGCTCATGCCCTCAACGGCAAAGGCCCTTGGCGTGGAGGACAGCTTCGATCCCGAACACAATATTCATGGCGGCGTTAGATACTTCAAGTATCTTCTTGACCGGTTCGAAGGGGACGTGCAAATGGCCCTCGCCGCGTACAACGCGGGAAGCAGCAGGGTCCGGGAATATCAGGGAGTTCCTCCGTTTAAAACAACCAGATATTATATCGACCGCGTTTTTTCTTACTATCATCTGTACAAAAAAGCGAACAGCGCGTAGCGCCCCCATCTTCCCCGGCTCGCACAGAATTCTTCTTATTTCAGGTCAGAACATATACGAGACACCGATACTGACACCGTATTGATTCTCATTCTTCACCACGGGGCTATCGCCTGCATCACCAACAAGCCGGTCATACCCTGCGCCAGCCAGAATCCCCCAGTGCCGGTCCAGTTTGTGGATTGCCATCACGTGAAACCCGACTGATTTAAAACCGCCCGCCGCATCATACACCGGCAGGCCGGATCGCGTGGACTGGCCCGGTGAGATGCCGAAATACTCTTCCATATAATCAGAACTCGCATAGGTTGTGCGGATTGAAGGCTTCAGAATTGTTTTGTCCGCTACGTGCAGATCATGCCCGAGGCCGAAATGGACCTGGAAACCGGTGCCGTGACCGGTGAACTGCTCCTCATAGCGTGATCGAAGGATCACTTCCCCTGCCACCCATTCGAATAACAGGTTGGCGGTTGCTCCATCGTCGATATCACCCAGTCCTCTCAGGTCGCTGGAATCGTCCTCTTCCCGCCCGAAGGTATACCCCACGGCCAGAGCGATCTTACAGTCATTGCGATTCCATATGTAGACCCCCGCGCCTGTGCGGGTATGCAAAAAAAAAGTGTCGCCCACGGTGACATCGATGAGGGGAAAGGCTCTCCACTCATAATCATCGGACCCCTCATAGGCAGGCTGACGGGTACCCAGCGCGCCGATACGGACAGACCAGTTTTTCCCCTGACCGGAAGGATACTCCTGTTCCTGAAATGGCACGGCATTCACCGTCCAGCCACTGGCGATACAGGGCATCCCTATGAAAAAAAGAATGAAGAGCGTGCGGCAGATGATTGTCACCTTTGTATCTGATCCTGGAAGCTTACCTCGCCCGCGCTCCACGGTTTGGTCGATCGGGACGATGGCCCGCATCTTTCACTCGCCTCCACCCAATACCGCATACAGATTCACGGAACTGGTCAGCCGTGCCAACTGGAGGGTGATCAGCCCCTGCTTGGCTCCATAGAGAGACCGATGTGCGTCAAGGACGCTCAAATAACTGTCGACTCCCATTTCATATCGCTTATTGGAGAGACGATACGCCTCCGCCACGGCGTCCACCAGAGATTGCTGGGCCGATACCTGTCGGTCTACCGTGCCGCGCACGGCAAGGGCGTCCGCCACTTCACGGAAGGCACCCTGAATCGCTTTTTCATACTGGGTCAGGATAATTTCGCGCTCCGCTCTGGTGACCCGCAGCGCGGCCCAGGTTCGGGCGTCAAAAATGGGCATGGTGATCTTCGGCGCAAAGACCCAAGTGGCCGAACCGGAGCCGAACAGACCGGACAGCTCGGCGCTCGCGGTTCCCACCGTTGTGGTCAGGGAGATACGGGGGAAAAGGGCGGCACGGGCCGCGCCGATAGAGGCGTAAGCCCCCTTGAGCCGGTGTTCCGCCGCCATGATGTCGGGACGCCTGAGCAGCACCTCGGATGACAGCCCCGGAGCAACGTCCCCGGGAGGGGTCACGCTGCCGAGGTCATCGGGCAGGAGATCCTCGCCCACCGGAGATCCGGCAAGGAGGTCCAGCGCGTTCCGGTCCTGCGCCGTCAGCCGCGTGTAGAGGGCGACATCCCCCAGAGCCGCGTCAACCTGCGTTTGCGCCCTGCGCAGGTCCAGTTCGGTCGCGAGTCCGACTTCGTACCGCCGCTGAATCAGCGCGTACGCGGCCTTTTGAGCCTCAAGGGTGGACTGGGCCAGTTTGAGGATTCCCCGATCGGCCGCGAGGGTCAGGTACGCGCGGGCAATGGAAGATATGAGCGAGGTCCGCATACTCCGGCGGGCCTGTTCCGTGGCGAGGTACTCCTGGAGCGCCTGTTCTTCCAGGTTGCGGAGACGGCCGAAAAAGTCGATCTCCCATGACGTAATCCCGAGATCGACACTGTACTGTTCCTTCGTTATGGATTTCCCGGTAGTTGAAAGATCGCCGGGCACCCGTTCCTTTCGCCCGCTGCCGGTGGCATTGACCGAGGGAAACAGCTCAGCCCGCTGCACGCCATACAGGGCCC
This sequence comes from uncultured Syntrophaceae bacterium, assembly GCA_964487805.1. Classification (GTDB taxonomy): domain Bacteria; phylum Desulfobacterota; class Syntrophia; order Syntrophales; family UBA2210; genus UBA6078. The sequence continues at coordinate 11,024 of CAZAST010000011.1, read as the reverse complement.
TGACTTTCTCGACATTCAGGGCGGCAAGGCGCAGATCGCGGTTGTTGTCCATTGCCGTCCTGATAATAGCTTGAAGCCGGGGATCAGTGAAGAGATCTGCCCACTTCAGAACCCGGGCTTCCGTCGCGCCGGGCGCCTCCCGGAGACTATCGTAGGCTGCCCCCTGCGGCCAGTTAACGGGGACAGGGGCTTCGGGCTTCACATATTGAGGCGCCAGGGAGCAGCCGCCCAGAAACAATCCCATCACAATCAGCAGAAGAATCAGCTTTCTTTTCATATCGTCAATCCTCGGAAGGTTCTACATCGGTTGTTTCGACAGATTCACCTTTCCGTTGCCTGCCGAACAGCTTTTCGATCAACACATAAAAGAGGGGGACAAAGATAACGACCAGGACCGTTGCCGTGACCATTCCCCCGAGCACGCTGGTGCCGATGGCGTTCATGGCTCCTGCGCCTGCTCCGGTGCTGACGGCAAGGGGGAGCACCCCGAAACCGAAGGCCAGCGAGGTCATGATGATCGGACGAAAGCGCAGTTTTGCCCCCTCCAGGGTGGCTTCCACCAGCCCCATCCCCTGCTTCAGCCCATCCTTGGCAAACTGTACGATCAGAATGGCGTTCTTGGTGGCGAGACCCAGGGTGGTGAGGAGACCGATCTGGAAGTAGACGTCATTGGCCAGCCCCCGCGCGCTTGTGGCTATAATCCCGCCGATGACCCCCAGCGGCAGAATCAGGAGTATCGCTATAGGGATGGTCCAGCTCTCGTAGAGCGCCGCCAGGCACAGGAAGATAACAAAGATGGAAAAGGCATAGAGAAGCGGCGCCTGGGAACTCGACATCTTTTCCTGAAATGAAAGCCCCGCCCAGTCAAATCCGACGCCCTTGGGGAGTTTGCCCATGATCTCTTCCATCGCCTGCATGGCCTCCCCCGAACTTCTTCCGGGCGCCGGTTCCCCCCAGATATTAATGGCGGGAAATCCGTTGAAACGTTCCAGTCGAGGCGACCCGGAGGTCCAGCGGCCTGAAGCGAAAGAGGAGAATGGGACCATCCTGCCGGAGGTATTCCGCACATAGAGTTTATTCAAATCTTTGGGAAGCATGCGATAGGGGGCGTCCGCTTGCACATACGCCCGTTTTAGCCGTCCGCTCTTGATAAAATCATTGACATAGGCACTGCCGAAGGCCGCCGCAATGGTATTGTGGATGGCGGTAATGGGAACCCCCAGGGCCCCCGCTTTCTCCCAGTCCACATCGATACGGTATTGCGGCACGTCAGCCATGCTGTTGGGACGAACGGCAGCCAATCGGGGGTCCTGGGCCGCCAGGGTGAGGAGCTGATATTGTATCCCCATGAGGGCCTGATGTCCGAGTCCCCCGCGGTCGAGGAGTTGAAAATCAAATCCCTTTGCGATGCCCAGTTCAACAACGGGAGGCGGGGGGAAGACAAAGATCTGGGCGCCCCGGATGGCAGACAGGGCTACCGTCGCCCGCTGGGCGACTGCCTTGACCCTGAGATCGTCCCGATCACGCAGTTCCCAGTCCTTCATCTTGATGAACAACATGCCGTTGTTCTGCGCCCTTCCCGAAAAACCGTACCCGGAGAGAACCATGGTGGACAGCACCGCCGCCTGTTCATTCTCCTTGAAATACCGTTCAATCTGCCGGGACACCGCCTGGGTCTGCTCCAGCGTGGAACCGCTGGGGAGGATGACCTGGGCGAGCAGGTTCCCCTGGTCTTCGTCAGGCAGATATGCGGTGGGCATGCGAAGGTACAAGACTCCCATGACTGCGATGATGACCAGGAAGACGGCGAGGTAGCGTTTTTTCCGGGAAAGAGAATGACCGACCAGGTTTACATACAGACGCCGGAAGCGGAAAAAGACGCGGTTGAACCATCTGAAAAAGGGACGCAGGAAAAAGATGGCGTTTTCCGCCTCACGGCCTTTTGCTACCGGTTTGAGAAGCGAGGCGCACAGGACCGGCGTCAGGATCAACGCCACCACCACCGACAGGAGCATGGCGGCGATGATGGTGATGGAAAACTGGCGGTAGATGACACCCGTGGAGCCGGGGAAAAATGCCATGGGACCGAAGACGGCGGAGAGAACCAGACCGATCCCGATCAGGGCGCTGGTAATCTGTTCCATCGATTTTGCAGTTGCCTCCCTGGGTGGGAGTCCTTCCTCGGCCATGATGCGCTCCACATTTTCCACCACCACGATGGCATCGTCCACCAGAAGACCAATGGCAAGGACCATGGCGAACATGGTGAGCATGTTGATGGAAAAACCGAAAAAACTCAGCATGGCGAAGGTCCCCAGGATCACCACGGGGACCGCGATGGTCGGAATCAGGGTGGCCCGCATGTTGCCCAGGAAGAGCCACATGATCAGAAAGACGAGCAGTATCGCCTCGAAGAGGGTCTTCACCACCTCCTTGATGGCCACTTTGATGAAGAGGGTGGAGTCATTGGGATAGACAACCTTCAAGCCTTCCGGGAAAAAACGACTCATCTCGGCCATCTTCGCCTTGACGGCTTCGGCCGTGTCAAGGGCGTTCGCCCCCGCCGCCTGCCGGATGGCGATTCCCGTTGTGGGCAAACCGTTATAGTGGCTTTCTATATCAGACAGCTCAGTCCCCAGTTCAATCCGGCTCACATCGCCCACACGCACGATGGAACCGTCCGGGTTGATCCGGACGGGAACAGAGGCGAATTCATCAGGCGTTTTCAGCATGTTCTGGACGATGATGGAGGCGTTCAGGCGCTGCCCCTCGACCGCGGGCGTGCCGCCGAACTGGCCCGCCGAAACCTCCACATTATAAGCCCTGAGCGCCCCGATCACGTCTTCCGTCGTGAGGCGGTAATCCCTCAAACGGTCGGGGTTGATCCAGATGCGCATGGCATATTCCGCGCCGAAGACATTGACCTCGCCCACCCCCGGCACCCGGGCGAGGACACTTTCCAGATTGGTGATGGCAAAGTCCGACAGGTCCGTTTTGTCCATGCTGCCGTCTTCCGATACAAGCCCGACAATCATCAGATAGTTCCGGGTCGATTTGGCGACTTCGACGCCCCTGGTCCTGACCACCTCCGGCAGGCTCGACATGGCGAGCTGCAGTTTGTTCTGCACCTGGGTCCAGGCGATATCGGGATCGGTTCCCGCCTTAAAGGTCAACTCTATCCGGGACATCCCCGCAGAATCGCTGGTGGCCGACATGTACAACAGGTTGTCAAAACCGGTCATCTTCTGCTCGATAATCTGGGTAACACTGTTCTCCACGGTCTCCGCCGAGGCCCCCGGATAGGTGGAGTACATGGCGATGGAGGGCGGCGCGATGGGAGGATACTGGGATATCGGCAGATTATAGATGGCAAGACCACCCGCTGCCATAATGATGATGGCGATAACCCAGGCAAAGACCGGACGTTTGAGAAAGAATTTAGAAAGCATCGGGCTCCTCCGTCAGTTCGATGGCGTGGCGGCGCCTGTCCCAGGAGGTGTTGCGCCAGCCTCCGCAGAGGCAACCGTTTTTACGGGTAATCCCGGCTGTATCTTCTGCATCCCCTCCACGATGACCCGATCACCGGGAGAAAGCCCCGCCGTTACCAGCCACTGGTTTCCGATGGCACGGTCGATGGCTACCGGGCGCGTCTGTGCGGTGCCGTCGGGGTCAACGATCAACACAAAGGGGTTTCCCTTGTGATCGCGCGAGACAGCCTGCTGGGGAACCAGAAGCGCTTTGGGATTGACTCCCTCTTCCACGACGGCCCGGACGAACATCCCCGGGAGAAGAACGCCTTCGGGATTAGGAAATACAACGCGCAGCGTGACGGTTCCCGTTGTCGGGTCCACCGTGACATCGCGGAACTGGAGCGTGCCTTCCAGGGGGTACTCGGTCCCGTCTTCCAAGATCAGTTTTACTTTTTTCTGCCCCGCCCCGCTCCGGTCCAGCATGCCGGACTCAAGCCGCCGCTGCAGTCGCAGCAGCTCCGTCGTGGACTGGGGCACATCCATGTACAGTGGATCCAGCTGTTGAATGGTCGCAAGGGCCAGGGGTTGATATGCCGTCACCAGGGCTCCTTCGGTTACGCTGGAGCGTCCGATGCGGCCTGAGATTGGCGCCGTGATCTGTGTATACCTGAGATTGATGCGTGCCTCCTCGCGCATGGCTTTCCAATACGCAATGTCGGCCTCGGTCTGTTTCAGCGTTGCCGCCGCGTCATCGTAATCCTGCCGGCTCACCGCTTTATGGGCGAGCAGTTCCCGGAAACGTTCCTCCCTAGAGCGGGTTGCGAGAAGATTGGCCTCAGATCTCCTGAGGGCCGCCTCGGCATTATCGAGCGCTACCTGAAAGGAAACGGGATCGATCTGATAGAGAATCTGGCCTGCCTTGACATCAGACCCTTCCGTAAACAGACGCTTCTGTATGAGGCCGCTGACCTGAGGGCGGATTTCCGCTACGCGGAAGGCGGATGTCCGGCCCGGCAGTTCAGAAGTAAGAACGATCTCGCGCGCGCCAATCTTTACAACGCCGACTTCCGGTACAGGGGGAGGGAGGGACTGCTGCTGGCTGTCACAGCTCCACAGGAAAAGACAAAACGGCAGAGCAAGGGCAGCCATGCCCTTCTGAAGTGTTCCAACGATATTTCTCTTGGACTGCATCAAACCCTCCTTTTCAATCCGTTCATGAATATATCCATCAACTGCTGTGCGTCTTTTTCGACATCCCCGTAATCCCCATCATGGATACGCTGCATCACCATTCCTATATTGGCCTCGATAAACATGGCGGCAACTTTCAACGAATCCACCTGGGCAAAGAGACCCTGTCTGGTTCCTTCGTCCAGAACAGCGGCTACCTGCCGTACGGATGTCCGGTACCGCTCATCGGTATAGTGGTGTTTCTCGGAATACGTCTTTTCTCGATCATAATAGAGAATACGGATCAGATCCTGGTGCTCGTCGAAGAACCGCAAATGGCAGAGAGAAAATTCCTCCAGCTTTCTGTCGGGGGCGGAATCACCGGTCAACAAAGCGGACAGTTCAATAACCAGGGGCTCGAAGCTCGCGTCGAGGGCCGCATACAGTATCTCTTCCTTGTTCTTGAAATAGACGTACAGCGTTCCCTTCGCGACCCCCGCCTCAGCCGCCACCCGGTCCATGGTCAAACCCTGTATACCGTCCCGTATCAACAGCGCGGTAACCGCATCGAGAATCCCCTGCCTCGAAAAGGCTTCCAAGGCTTTTTTCCGTTTTTGCTTCTTTTCTCCTCCCATGCAAAACCGTCCGGTCATTTTTTGAACTGGGGGGTCACTCTATTGCACGCAAAATGTCTTGTCAAGAACTTTTATTGCCACCTTGTGTTTTTGCGCCTGCAATTGCGTTTTTCGTGAAATGGTCACGGATCGAACACGGCGGCGTGTTTGCCGATCGGTCTTTCCCTGACCTGGACGGGCGCACTCACAGCGCCCCTTCGAATCACCGGGCATAAACCGTCAGAGCAATATATTTTCTTGCCATGCGAGACAGATATGACTATACAATCCCAACTATATTTATTCTGAATTCACAGAAGAACCGCGAGGGCAGTTTTATCCGGCTATAAGAGACAACTCTTCGACCCCGGATATCCGCAGGAGAAAGCCCCGGCGACAGGGAAGACAACGCAAAAATAACAGGGCTACAACACCATGCAACGATACAGAGCTCTCGCCATCTTTTCATATATCTTCATTGCCGCCCTGTTCATATCCCTTTTCCCCGGACAGGCGTGGGCAGCCGACGTTGCTGCGCGGCGTGTGAACACCTTTACCCTGTATATGGAGAACGACCTGTTTTACAACACGGACCGGCAGTACACGCACGGGACAAAGCTTTCATGGATCTCTCCCGACCTGGCGGAATACCGTGAGAATCCTCTCGTCCCCGCGTGGAGCTATCCATTCATCGAGCACTTGCCTTTCATCAATGAACCGGGAGACCAGCACTCCATCTCCGTTTCGCTGGGGCAGAGCATGTACACGCCGGAAGAAATCGAACGGAGCGAACTTATTGTCGACGACCGGCCCTACGCGGGCATGACCTATCTGGCAATCGGGTTCCACAGCAAAAACAACCGGCGGATGGATACCCTCGAGTTCGACGTGGGGATCGTCGGCCGTCACTCCTACGCGCAGGATATGCAGGAAGCGGTCCATAACATTGTCGATTCAACCGATCCCCAGGGGTGGGACCATCAGCTCCATGACGAACCCTTCCTCAATGTCTTTTTTGAGCGCAAATGGCGGTTCCTTCGAACACGATACGGTCGCGGACTCGGTTCCGATTTCATTCCCCGCATCGGCGGGGGTGTGGGTAACGCATGGACCGGCGCCAATGCAGGAGGCGAGGTCCGGTTCGGCTGGAATCTCCCCAATGACTTCGGAACCTATGTTATCAGGCCCGGTTCGGATAGCAACGCTCCGCTTGACAGCACCGACCCGCGGCTCTTCCACCTTTTCGACCGCGTCGGGGTGCATCTCTTCTTTGCCGTTGATGGAACCACCGTGGCACGGAATATCCTACTCGACGGCAACACGTTCAGAGACAGCCACAGCGTGGACAAGAATCACTTCGTCGCCTGTTTTGTGGGAGGGATCGGCTTTATCGCGGGACGGTTCAAGATTACCTACGCCCATGTCTATCAGACGAAAGAGTTCAAGACACAGGAAAAGGACCAGCAGTATGGCGCCATTTCGGTATCATTTACATTCTGAAGCCGTCCGAGCCTTTGCCGCTATTGGCTTGCAACAAATCGCAAGGTCTGATACTGTCCGCCCGTATTTTTGCGAGGGAGGGCATTCAGAGAAATACGGGGCCTGCCCGGGTGGAGCGCGATTATGACATCACATCTGTTCATCCCCAAACAGTACAAGCCGCTGCTCGATCTCCGCGAAACGGAAAAGGCCATCGGCCAGATCAAGACCTTTTTTCAGACCAATCTGTGCTTTGAGTTGAATCTCATGCGTGTGACGGCGCCTCTCTTCGTCAGAGCGGGGACCGGAATCAATGACGACCTCAACGGAATCGAGCGCCCCGTTTCATTCAACATCAAGGAAGCGGGCAACCTCGGCGTCGAAATGGTCCAGTCGCTTGCGAAGTGGAAGCGCATGATGCTGGCGGATTACGGCGTACGAGAAGGCCATGGCATATGCGCCGATATGAACGCCATACGCCCCGAAGATATCCTTGACAACACCCATTCCATATATGTGGACCAGTGGGACTGGGAGCGGGTAATCTCCGAGGACGAGCGAAACCTGGACTTTCTGAAATGCATCGTCAAAAAAATCTACGACGTCATACGGCGGACGGAAAAATACATCTGCTACCGGCGAAACGTTCTCGATCCGGTTCTTCCCGAAGAGATCACCTTTGTCCATGCCGAGGAGCTGGAGGAGCGGTTTCCGGACCGTACGCCGAAAGAGCGGGAAAACGCCATATGCAGGGAACATGGCGCCGTCTTTCTGATCGGCATCGGCGGCAGGCTGAAAAACGGCCTTCCTCACGACGGCCGCGCCCCCGATTACGACGACTGGTCCACCCCCACCGGCCGCGGCCGCACGGGACTCAACGGAGACATCCTCGTCCATTACCCCCTCTTCGACTGCGCTTTTGAACTCTCTTCCATGGGGATCAGGGTGGACCCCGAGGCCCTGCTCAGGCAGATGGAGATTACGGGAACGACCGAGCGAAAAGAACTGCTCTTTCACCGGCGCCTCCTGCGGGGAGATTTTCCCCTCTCTATCGGCGGCGGAATCGGGCAGTCCCGGCTGTGCATGTTTTATCTGCGAAAGGCCCATATCGGCGAGATACAGGCGAGCATATGGCCGGAGGACATGGTCGAGTCGTGTCGCGCGAACAATATATTTCTCTTATAAGAGGGCATGCGCATCATGAAACGCTCTAAGATATCTGCACTTCTTAAATCGGAATCCTCAGCGGACACCGTCTTGATCAAGGGATGGGTCAGGACCCGGCGCGATTCGAAGGGATTTTCCTTTATCGAGATCAATGACGGGTCGTGCCGGGAGAACATGCAGGTCATAGCGGGGCAGGAACTGGAAAACTACGCGGATATCCTGAGGCTTTCGACGGGCAGCGCGGCGGCCGTCACCGGCCGGCTGGTGGTGTCACAAGGCCAGGGGCAGGCATGGGAAGTGCAGGCAACGAGCGTGGAGATCATCAGCATCGCGCCGGACGCGTACCCCCTCCAGAAAAAACGCCACAGCGACGAGTTTCTGCGGGGCATCGCCCATCTCAGGCCGCGGACGAACAAATACGGGGCCGCATTCAGAATCAGGTCGGAGCTGTCATACGCCATTCATCGATTTTTCAAGGAACGGGGCTTTACCTACATTCACACACCCATCATCACCGCCTCCGATTGCGAGGGGGCCGGCGAGATGTTCCGGGTTACCACCTTGAATCCGGACAATATCCCGAAGGCCGAGGGGAGCGTTGACTATTCCCTTGATTTTTTCGGCAGGCAGGCGAACCTGACCGTATCGGGACAGCTCGAGGCGGAGCTTTTCGCCCTCGCGCTGGGGGACGTCTACACCTTCGGCCCCACCTTCAGGGCCGAAAACTCCAACACCCGCCGCCATGCCGCCGAGTTCTGGATGGTGGAGCCGGAGATGGCCTTCTGCGACCTGGCGGGAGACATGGCCCTCGGCGAAGAGATGGTAAAATATCTTGTCGCCTATGTGATGGATGAGTGCCGCTCCGATCTTGACCTCTTCGCCCGTTTTGTGGACAAGAACCTCATGGCCACGCTGGAGAACATCGCCGCATCGGATTTCGTGCGCCTCCCCTACCGGGAGGCAGTGGATATCCTGAGCACGGCCCCTGAGAAATTCGACTACGAGGTGGGATTCGGAAAAGATCTCCAGTCTGAACATGAACACTACCTGACCGAACGGCACTTCAAGAAACCGATTATCGTTTACGATTACCCGGCCACGATCAAGCCCTTCTACATGCGGGTCAACCCCGACGGTGAGACGGTGGCCGCCATGGATGTCCTCGTCCCGAGCATCGGCGAGATCATCGGCGGGAGCCAGCGCGAGGAGCGCATCGATATCCTAGAGGCCCGGATGGATGAAGCCGGCCTCCTCAAAGAAAACTACTGGTGGTATCTGGATTCCCGACGGTTCGGGAGCGTTCCCCACAGCGGGTTCGGCCTGGGATTCGAGCGGTTGATCATGCTGATCACGGGCATATCGAATATCCGCGACGTTATTCCCTTTCCCCGGACACCCGGCAGCATAGAATTCTAAACACGAGACAGGAAAGGAACCGGCCATGATCAAGATAACCTGCATGGGGGCCGCGGGGACGGTGACGGGATCGAACTATGTCGTTGAGAACAACCAGGGCAAAAAGATTCTGGTTGACTGCGGTCTCTTTCAGGGAGGCAAACAGACCGAGTGGCGGAACACGGCGGAGTGGGGGTTCGATCCGCGTGAGATCGACACGCTTCTTTTGACACACGCCCATATCGACCACAGCGGCAGAATCCCGAAGCTCGTCAAGGACGGGTTTCAGGGCCGGATCCTCACCTCCCCCCCGACAGCCGAGCTGTGCGAGCCCATGCTTCTCGACGCGGGGCATGTGCAGGAGATGGACGCTGAATGGCAGACACGACGGAACAAGCGCCGCAGCAAAAAGGGAATCGATCCGCTCTATACCGTGGAGGACGCCCAGGCAAGCCTCCGGTTTTTCTCCCCTGTGGAGGAGAACCGGATCATCGAGGTCGAACCGGGGATCAAGGCGCGGTTTATCAACGCGGGCCACATCCTTGGATCGTCGACCATAGCGGTCTGGATCGAAGACGAGGGAACGCCGGTCAAGATCGTTTTCTCCGGGGATATCGGTAAGAGCAGCCAGTTGATCGTCAAGGACCCTGCCAAGGTGACCGAGGCGGACTATCTCTTTATCGAATCGACATACGGCAACCGTCTTCATCGCTCCTTCGAGGACAGCGAGAAGGAATTTCTCGAAGCCATCCGGCATGCCGTATCGAATAACGAAAAGGTGATCATTCCGGCCTTCGCGGTGGAGAGAACCCAGGAGATCCTCTATATTCTGGGAGAATTTCAGCGCGCCGGATCGCTTCCCGACATACCGGTCTATCTCGACAGCCCCCTGGCGATCAAGGCAACGGAAATATTCCGCAAGAACAAGAAATATTATGACAAGGAGACGATGGCCATTGTCTATCTGGGATATGACCCCTTCGACCTTCCCAATCTGAAATTCACGCCCACCACGGAAGAGTCGATTGCGATCAACCGGAATGCGGGGTCCGCGATCGTCATCGCCGGGAGCGGCATGTGCACGGCGGGGAGGATCAAGCACCACCTCAAACATAACCTGTGGCGCGAGGGGGCAAGCATCGTAATCGCGGGGTTCCAGGCCATGGGAACCACGGGGAGGCGCATCGTCGACGGTGAGAAACGGGTCCGGGTCTTCGGTGAAGACGTGGCTGTGGCGGCCAGGGTTTTTACCATCGGTGGTTTTTCCGCGCACGCCGATCAGAACGGATTGATGGAGTGGGCCTCGCATTTCGCCGCGTCGCGCCCCCGGGTCTTCGTCACCCACGGCGAAGCGACGGCCAGCGAGACGCTCGCGGAAAAATTGAGAAAGGATCTCTCACTGGATGCGTATGTCCCCACGATGGGGGAGACACTGATACTCGACTCCCATCAGGTCACCCGCGCCCCTGCCTCCGCCGCTGTTCCGGATGATCTGCGGGAGGTCATGCAGGGCACGGTCGTCGCCCTCGAGAAAGAACTTGAAGGGTTGAAAGCACGGATCTCGGCGAGGGGAGGCACAGTCCACGAAGCCGATGTCGATCGGCTCAAAGATATCGAGGAAGATCTGCGGATGACCCTCCCCGACTGACGGGAGATTCAGTGTCGCAGTCGTTTCTTCAAGTCCATGATCCGCCGGTACGAGGCGTCAATCGTCTCCGCGGATATCTTA